>CAMAVL010000022.1 GCA_945861735.1 Chlamydia trachomatis | reverse complement strand
GACAAAAACTTTTTTTGGCGTGAAAGCCCCAGGGATCGAATAGCGCAAATGGGGTTGTATTATTCAATACTAGCCCCATTTGCGCTATTCGATCCCTGGGAGCTTTGACGCTCAAAAAAAGTCTTGTCTAATGTGACTTTGTCAAGCTATGAAATTACATGGTTTCAAATTTTTAATTTTATTTTCCACATCGAATATACAAAAACGTTTGTGAAGCTGCATAGAGATGAGAGCGGGCCAGTTATGCCTGGAAACCATTTTGCTATTGAGGTTAAGAACCTTAAGGCTTTGCGAAAGGAATTGGAAGATAAAAAAGTGGTAATTAAAGAGGCGGTCGTTCTATCAGATCGAGAACGGTTTTATCTCATAAATCCATTTGATACCCAAATTCGCGCTTTTAACGTCGGATTCGGATTTTTCGCAAATCGCCTATGTCCAACTGCGTTTTATAGTTCTGAAAACAACTTGGGTATAAATCGGCCGATTGCCTAAACTGTAATCAAAATGACTTAATTTAGGATGGATATGGGCATTCAGTTGATGATTATAGCGTCAATTTTCATAGCGGTTTCTAATTACTGCATGCGTCGCAGTATCGATTCGGGCGGATCGAGCAAGGCCTTTTTGATGATTCAGCTCTCGCTTGTTTGTCTCGTTGCCATTCTTCTGAATCCCGTGCGAACAGGTATTTATGGATGGAGCCATTGCATGGCGATCTTTGGAATTGCGGCGGGAATTATTTTAGGGACGATGGTTATTTTTCTTGGCAAAGCGCTTGAAACAGGCCCTCCTGGTTTGACATTTGCCATCCTCAATGCCTCTACAGTCATGCCGATGATCTTAATGGTGATTTTTTTTGGAGCGTCATTTGGGTATGTCTATACACTCAGTCATGCAGCAGGCTCTCTTGTTGTCATCATTGGACTTTTATGGGCGGCGTGGCAAGCGATTCGCTCCCAAAAACAGGTTCAATGGGGCGCTCTTATTATGGGAGCTTTTTTGCTTCACGTTCTATTTTTAGTCGTGATGCAGTGGCGCGCTTTATTTATTAACTTTCCAGGTGCTAATGGCTTATATTTGTCCTTTGATATGGAAGATTCCACATGTTGCCAATGGTTTATGCCGATCCTATTTTTTGTTGCAGCGCTCATTCAAATTGGATACTATCTGGCGACTCAAAAAAGAGTGCCGAATCGTTCAGAGGTTCTCTATGGTGTTTTAGGAGGCGTTGTTAATGGAATCGGAACATTTTTCATGATCTGGTCGACCGAGGTATCCACATCATTAGAGCATGCGATGATTTTTCCAATTTTTGCTGTCACAATCATCATCGGTTGCAATCTTTGGGGTCAGTGGATCTACAAAGAAAAAGTCAATTGGGCCGCAAACATCTGCTGCATCGTCGGTATTTTTATTGGATCGCTCGACTGGAAAGCGTTGCTTGGATAGATTAATCCAAAGAGGCAGAACGGTATTGAGATAATCCATAAATTTCCATAGGCCAACGCGGTATTCTACATTCATGAGAGAATCATAATGCATTTGAGGAAAAGCGATCCCAAGTCCAAATAGACCAGGGGCGATGATTCCCGTCTGATGGTCGTAATTTGGTCCAACTCCTTGCACTGAACGCCTTTCAAAGCCAACTGCATAGATGAGTTTATTGCAAAGAGACACGGATTCTTTAAACGCAGAATCAGAAATTAAAAGTCTTGTTAAATTGGGTGGACGCTTGTCATCTAAATGGTTTTTTGCCCATTCTGCGGCGTATCCCTTTAGTCCGGTATTATCAAAGAGAATTTTATCGGCTTCATAGATCGCATAATGATGAGGCGTTCTATAAAAATTAATCACTTGGTGTGTTTTTATCAGATTTGCAAGGATGAGAATAGCCGAATGGGAAGAGCCGAAAACGCCGATGGTTTCATTGATGTGAATGGCGCTCTTTAGTTTTTCTGCATCGAGGGCAATTTCAAGTGGAATGACTTCATGAGTTGGGAAGGAAAGTCTTTTCTCCTCCGCGCCGATAGCTAAAATCACATTTTTCGACAGAAGAGTTTCCTGATGCGTTTTGATTTCCCAGTTGGAGTGAGAGGGTGTTATAGAGATGGCCGTATCATGAAAGCTTGTAACGGTGTTTTTTAAATGATCGGTTATCCACTGGAGAGGCTCTACCACGTATTTTAATAAACACGTGGTTTGAGGATCTAAGTTGTGAAGGGGGAAATATGCACTCTCATAGGAAAAGGCTTTGCAGTTGTTTAAAAACTGAAGAAAAAGAGCCACTTTCGTATTACTCGAAACGGAGCTCCACTTCCTTCCCAAGTCACCCACTTGAAAATGAGGATCTATCCAGGCGATTGTTTCAGGTGAAATTCCGTGATCTAGAAGCTTTCCGACGGCTGCAATTCCAGCAGGTCCAGCGCCAATAACAGTCCATTTAAACAAACTCATAGGCGTCGTAGTAGGAGATCAGCTCTTCAGCTTTGCCGTCATTGGTTTTTTTGAGCTGCTCATAGAGGCGAAGGCCCTGAGCTGGGTGGCCGTGTCTAAAATAGAGGACGCCGAGGCGCAAAAGGATGTCGCGGTTGTGGGGAGCCACTTTCAGAATGGACTCATAGGCTCTAATTTCTTCTTCAGAATTGTGCAGATTATGATAGATGGCAGCGAGCTGTGCATGAATCCATGGGTCATGGGGAGCGTAAGTATCGAGGATTTTGAATTCTTCGATCGCGCGCCAGCTGGCATTTTTAAATTTTTCTAAAAATTCAGAGGAAAAATAATCGGGGGCGATCCAAATATGGTCTTGCTCGGGCTCTACTTTACGTGGGTCTTGGTAGAGTTCAGAGAGGGAGATGTAGGCATTGGCAAGGCCTGCATGGGTTTCAAGATCGGTCGGAGCGATTTTTACAAGTTCGATATTTTTTTGGATGATCGTTTGAAAGAGCATTTCCTTAATTTGATAGAGATCCTTCCAGTGGCACCAGGCGCTAAATTTTTTCATGAGGGGAGAGAGAGTCTTAAAGGAGTTAGGCAAGGAATAGTAGGAGTATTCTAATTGCTTGAGAGAGGCGATAAGTTGATAGAGGGCCAAGGAGAGGAAGCGGTGGTGGTCTGCGGAATTTTTTTCACAGGAGACGGAAAGTTCACAGTGTTCTAGAAATGCAAGACGCACGGCAAGAAGTTGTTCGGGTTTTTTTGCTTGGAGGTAGAATAAGAGCACAAAATAGGCAAAGGCTGTGAGGAAAATGCCTGCAATAGAGAAGGCTAGCATCGTCGATTTGGTTAGAAAAGAGAAAAACAGGACAAAAGAGAGAAGTTGTAGGCAAGCTATTGCAAAAAAAGAGATGTGGAAGAGGGTGTATTTCCTTGTGATTTCTTGGAGCTCTGAGATGGCTCGATCCACATGGAGCTGCGTTTTCTCCTCAATTGCGGAGTTTTGAAGGAAGAGGCGGTGCTTTTCTTGAATTGAAGTCGTTTGTTCCATATCTGTATGTTAACTTGAGAGAATGTTTTTTTTCGACACTATAAATCGATCGTCTTATTGAATTCTGGTAATAGGGACAGATCGATCAGGGGTGGTCTGCGTCGCTCGATGCGTTTAGGCGGCTCTATGGGAGCTTGAGGCGCTAACATTTCAAACTTAAAGAGGGCGTGGGCAATTTCTTGTTTCATGCGAGAGCTTAAATTGTGAAATAACCCAAAGGCCTCGTGTTTAAACTCGAGTAGGGGATCTTTTTGACCCACAGAGCGTAAAGTGACCTCTGTTCTGAGGTGGTCAATATTCAGTAAGTGTTCTTGCCACAGTCTGTCGATGCTGCGGATCAAGATATTTCGGATCACTTCATTCAGAAGCGCATCTGGCTCCATTTGGGTTTGGAGCTCTGGCATCATCGCTTGTGTTTTTAAAATCGTTGAAGCTTCTCGAGTCATTTTATATTTAAAGGCGGTGAGGATTTTTTCACACGCAAGATGCTCGATATCTTCGATCTTTAAATAGTCGTTATCGAACGCTTGGGGCTCGAATGCTAGAGGGAAATGAAGAAGCAACCAGTCACAAAACTCTTGGGACTGCCAGCCGCCTTCTACAGAGCGACTCACAAAGTGTTTGTGGACCATTTGGGAGATGATGCTCTCTAAAATTTCTTCTGCGAGAGCCAAGGGAGTATCCGTGTGAAGCACTTCATTGCGAAAAGAGTAAATTTCTGCGCGTTGTTTGTTCATCACGTCATCGTATTCAAGGGTATGTTTGCGGATGGTATAATTGCGCTGTTCAACTCGTTTTTGTGCCGTTTCAATCGACTTATTGAGCACTTTCGCAGAAATTGCCTCTCCTTCTGGCGGGCGGAATCGCTGTAAGAAGGAAGTGATTCTAGGAGAAGTAAATAAGCGCATGAGGGAGTCTTCAAAAGAGACGTAAAACTTAGAGCTGCCAGGATCACCCTGACGCGCGCTTCGTCCGCGTAATTGCCTATCTGTGCGGCGCGATTGATGGCGGGTCGTTCCAATCACATGTAAACCGCCCTGATCTGCAACGCCTGGTTTTAGCTTAATATCCGTTCCGCGTCCTGCCATATTCGTAGCGACAGTGATCGCTCCCATCTTGCCGGCATCTGCAATGATCTCCGCTTCTTGAGCGTGATTTTTTGCATTGAGGACAGTGTGTTCGAGTTTGTTTTGGCGTAAAATCCGGGAGAGCTTTTCAGACACTTCAACAGACTCCGTCCCGATCAGAATAGGGCGATTGTGAGCCTGAGTTGCTTGGATGTCTTTGAGGATGGCATTATATTTTTCCCTTTCGGTCATATAAATTTCATCATCTGTATCTGCGCGTTTGCAAGGACGGTTGGTTGGAATCGCAAGCACTTCTAATTTGTAAATTTCCTTGAACTCATTCGCTTCTGTCATCGCCGTTCCCGTCATTCCAGCGAGCTTCTTGTACATGCGGAAATAGTTCTGAAGGGTGATTGTGGCATACGTTTGAGTCTCAGCTTGGATAGCCACGCCCTCTTTTGCTTCAATTGCTTGGTGGAGTCCATCAGAAAAACGACGGCCCGGTTGCGGTCTGCCTGTATTTTCATCGATGATTACAATTTTATTTTCAACAATGATATAGTCGATGTCTTTTTCCATTAAGAGATGAGCTCGGAGCATCTGACGTAAATTATGCGTGCGCTCTTTGCGACTGGAATCTTGTTCTCGAATGGAGACCTTTTTTTGTAAACGGGAGGGTTCGTCTAAAGCGAGATCTTGATCGATGAGTGCGTATTCATGCCCAAGATCGAGCATGACGAAATCATCAAAGGAAGTTCCTTTGCTTGTTTTTTCTATCCATAGCTGAACGCCTTTATCTGTGAGTTCAAATTCGCTTGCCTTTTCATCGATGATAATAAAGAGTTCGGCTAAAGCAGCATGACGCTCTTCTTTATTGGGATCGGCATAGAAATAGGTATCCCATTTTTCGATCTGCGCGCGCAAATCGGGATTCTCGCGGATCCGTTTGAGGATTTTATTTTGTGGAGTGCCTTTCGCAACGAGCCAGAATTTGCGGAATGCTTCCCTTTCTTCTGCTTCCTCTTCCTTGGTCAACTTGATTTCTTGGGTGTTTTCTGCAATCCGGCCGAGCTTTTCAAGAACTTTACGCGCATCCGTTGCAAATTTATTACAAAGATCTCTCTGATAGCGCACGAGATTAGAAATGTCATCTTTAAGCTCATCATACATTTGACGTGAACCTGCAGATGGGCCTGAAATAATGAGTGGTGTTCTCGCTTCATCGATCAGGATCGAGTCTACTTCATCGATAATGGTAAAGTAGTGGCCTCGTTGGTTTTGTTCTTCTTTATTTTGAGCCATAGAGTTATCGCGCAAATAATCAAATCCAAACTCAGCAGCTGTTCCATAGACGATATCGGCAGAGTAGGTGTTTTTGCGATTGTGATGGGGAGTATTGCTGGTCAGCGATGAAACGCTCAGGCCGAGCCATCGGAAGATTTCACCGATCCATTCCGCATCGCGTGTGACGAGATAATCATTGACGGTAACGAGATGGACGGGTTTTTGAGTTAGGGCATTTAAGTAAAGCGGCATTGCAGAAGTGAGTGTTTTCCCCTCGCCTGTTTGCATTTCTACCACGGCACCATAATGCAAGGCAATCGATCCCAGAATTTGGACATCGTAGGGGATCATATCCCAATTTTGATCGTATCCAGAGACGTGAATTTGTGTTCCGCATAGACGTCTACATGTGTTTTTAACGACAGCATAGGCTTCTGGCAGGATAGAGTCTAAGTTCTCCCCTTGCTCGATTCTTTGACGAAAATCCAGTGTTTTGTTGCGTAGCTCTTGATCGGAAAGGGACTGGAACGTCTCCTCCCACTGATTGACCTCGCGGACGATTTTTCCATGCTTTTTGAGTAGGCGGCTTTGCGCTGTGCCAAAAATCTTTTTTAAAAAATCAAACATATTGGATTCCTATACTTTGAGGTCCTAAGCTCTTACCAGTATGCCTCAAAAGGATTAAAAAATCAAACACCCGTCGATTTTCTATAAAATTTATTTTTTTAGGGGCCTAGGAGTTAAAATATTTATTGAATCTAGGACAAAATAGGGGGTGTTTGGTATAGCTTGACAAAGTCACAATAGACAAGGCTTTTTTTTTGAGCGTCAAAGCTCCCGGGGATCGTCGATCTTAAGTCGCCCCATATTGTTAATATGGGGCGACTTAAGATCGATGATCCGCGGGAGCTTTCGCGCAGGTCCAAATCCAAGTTCATGACCGAGTTGGGTATAAGACATACACGCAGTGTAGGCGAATCGACAGGATTTTAAATGGCGAAAAAAGATCGATTTTAACAAGAAAATGAGGTTATGCAAGATGTCTAATAATTACCCCTTAAAAAAATCCCAGGTTCAGGTATCCTATCCGCTTAAACCTAGGATATCGATTCATGAATGAAAGTCTTTTTTTTATTCACATCCTTTTAGTCGTCGGCTATGCCCTCTTGGCTTTAAAGGGGGGCAAAGAGACGCTCATCGCATGGATTGCGCTCCAAGCTGTTCTTGCCAATTTATTTGTTCTTAAGCAGATGTTTTTCTTCGGTTTCAACATCACCTGTAGCGACATTTTTGCAATTGGCAGTATTTTAGGGTTAAATTTCTTGCAAGAATTTTATGGGAAAGCAGCTGCAAAACAAGCGCTATGGATCTGTTTTTTTGCGATGGGCTTTTTCGTCATCATGTCCCAGATTCATCTCCTCTACGCCCCAAGCGACTATGACATTTCTAATCATGCCTATCAAACACTCTTTTCTCCCTCTCCGCGCTTACTCTTGACCTCAATTGGGTGCTTTCTAATTGTTCAGTCTGTTGATCTCTATGTATTTGGAGCGTTGCGTACAAGATGTACGCGCTTGCCTCTATTTTTACGCAATGGGCTATCACTTACTTTTTCTCAATTATTAGACACCGCTTTATTTACCTATATCGGGCTAGCTGGACTAGTGAGTCATTTATTTGACATCTTCCTCGTGAGCTTTCTTGTAAAATTACTTATTATTGCTCTATCGAGCCCTGTCATTTCGATTGCTAAAAAATGGGTTCGGAGGTCTTATGACAGAATTTAAATTTGAGCTTATCCACACTTCAAAAAAATCGAGAGCGCGGGTGGGTCGAATCCACACTCCCCATGGGATCATCGATACACCTAATTTTGTAGGGGTTGGAACAAATGGAACGCTTAAAGCTTTAGATAATGCAACAGTGCAACAGATTGGATTGCAGTTGATGTTTTGCAATACCTACCATCTGTTGGTTCAGCCAGGTTCTGAAATTGTTAAACAAGCAGGCGGACTCCATCGCTTCATCAACCGCTCAATGCCAATTATTACCGATTCTGGAGGATTCCAAGTCTTTAGCCTGGCCTATGGTTCTGTTGAGAATGAACTCAAAAGCAGTGGCGCTAAAAAGACAGATGGGCATGTTCTTAAAATTTCTGAAGAGGGCGTTGTATTCCGCTCCTATCGGGATGGAAAAAAACTTCTTCTGACCCCAGAGACATCCATTTTAGCTCAAAAGGACTTAGGCGCAGATATTATTATCCCATTTGACGAACTCCCGCCCTATCACATCGCAAAAGACCTTCTTAAGAAGTCATTAGACAGGACCCATCGCTGGGAAGAGCGTTCTCTAATCGAGCATTTGAAAAACCCTCAGAATCAAGCGATCTATGCGGTCATTCATGGCGGGGTCGATTATGATTTAAGACAGCAGAGTTGCGCTTTTTTATCTAACTTGGCCTTTGATGGATTTGCAATTGGTGGCAGCATGGGAAAGACGAAGCTTGAAATGCATGGGATGTTAAGTGAAACGGTTCCTTATCTCCCCTTAGATAAGCCCAATCACCTTCTTGGAATTGGAGATCTAGAGTCAATTGATCTCTGCGTCCCTTTAGGCATCGATACATTTGATTCTTCTTATCCGACACGCGCTGCGCGTCACGGGATTTTGCTCACTCAAAAGGGTCCTTTAAAAATTACAAAAAATGAAAATGCAACACGCTTTTCCGCCCCAGAAGAGGGATGCACATGCCCCACATGCCAGCAATTCACTCTCGCCTACCTCCATCATCTTTTCAAAGCGAGAGAGCATACCTGCATGACGCTCGCCACGATCCACAACCTCCACTACATGGTCACTCTCATGGCAAGATATCGGGAACAAATCCTAAACGACGCAGTTTAGTGCCTCAACGAGTTTAAGTTGGTTTGCATAACAAGAAAAGCACACGGGATAATATTTCTCTTCTGCACCTAACTGAACAGTCGGACCGTCCAAAGTGGCAACGCCATCCAGATGCTTAATATTCATAATCGATTTACGATTGCAGTAGTGGCAAGTCGCTTTAACCTCTTCAATAGAATCGCTAAGCTCCATTAATCGAGATGCCCCCTCAAAAAGACGGGTGCGAAAATCGGTCCGAAGACCGTAGCAAATCACCGGGATCCCCTTGAGAAGAGTGATGTAACGCAATTGTTCAATAATGCCTGCACTTAAAAACTGTGCCTCATCAACCAAAATGCAACTCACACCCTCTAAATTAAGATCCAATAGCTTTGTATCTGCATCCACTAAAATATCCGCTGCCATTTCAAGTCCAGCGCGCGACTTAATCTGATCCGCACCAAAGCGGGTATCCATTTTGGGTTTGAGCAATAAAATCTTCTTGCCCTGTTGCCGATAATTATGGGCCACTGCCAGTAAATTAAGCGTTTTTGCGCTTCCAACGCTTCCATATCTAAAATAGAGCTTTGCCATGAATCCCCTTTATTTTTTCTAATAGAACAATTTATGCTTTTATTTTTTTTGATTTTCAAGCATAAAAAGCATTCGACATGCAAGAGGCGCTAAAGACGCCTCTTTAAGGTAGGAGAGATTTTCATGCTTTTAATCGACATTCACGTTAGAGCCTTTACAGGAGCTGCCCTAAAGACGTACCTCCACAGTTTAGCGAAACTACGTGTTGATGTCTTCCGAGAATACCCCTACTTAAGAGAGCCTAATTTGTTAGAGGAAACGGCCTATCTAAAACGCTTTTGCACCTCTAAAGAATCCATTGGAGTTCTCGTCTTTGACAACACAACCCTCGTGGGTGCCTCTTTGGGAATTCCTTTGTCCTTAGAAATAGAAGAATTTCAAAAGCCCTTTCTAGAAAATATGCTCGATCCCAATGCTTACTTTTTCTTTAGTGAATCGGCTCTTTTAAAAAATTATCGAGGAAGAGGAATTGGCCATCATTTTTTTGACGTGAGAGAAGCTCATGTTCTCCAATACAAAAAATATAAACACATCTGTTTTTGTACGTCTTTCAGACCTGAGAATGACCCATTAAAGCCACCGGGCTATTTACTCTTAAATGATTTTTGGAGAAAAAGGGGGTATATTCACACCCCGGAGCTCAATACAACGCTTACCTGGAAAGAAATCGGCAAAGAAGAGCCCGAGTCGCAGCCCATGACCTTTTGGATCAAAGATCTAGCTTGACTTTGTCAAGCTAGGAAGTTAGATCAAAGGAGTCAATAAATGGATTATTCAAGAGATCGACATTCGCCGTCGATGGATGAGAAATCGTCAGCTTGTATAGAGTAGTTCCCACAATGATAATTCGCCCCTTAACAGTCCCCCCCTCTTGCTTTAGAGTGAAATCTAAAGCGCGATAATTTTGATGCGTCGTGAACTTTTTATCCACAAGCTCCGTATCTGGAGAATACTTAACAATCGCATCTAGAGCCCCTTTTAATAACGTTGTCGATCCTGCGAGTTTCCATTTATGAGGAAGCTCGATATGGCTAACGGAATAAGATAGGTGTCTTCCTTCCCGACTTGTAAGTTCGTGATAATTGAGTGGTTTCTTAGCATTGGGGATCTCAAATTTTTTAGCTGTTTGCTCTGGATCATTTGGAAACTGAACGCTAAAGCCTAGGTCTTCTGAGTCGTATTGGACCCATCCCGTTGCCCCAATTTTATCATCCACACCTATAGACCAGTTGGCTAAAGCATTTCCAAAAAAGCTGACCAAAATACATCCTACCCCTACAAAAAGGCCCGAAAGACGCCTCTTAAAAGAGAGAGGAATAACCCGAAGTAATCCCGGTCGCTTCCCAATAAATGTAGACCTCTTCAAAGCGGATAAAAAAGAAAGTTTACACCCCATAGAATCGCGCAGAGTAATTCCAAAAAGAGCTTTACCAGGCGTTGTTCCAATAAAAGATGTTAAAAGGGCCTCTAGTGGGAGCCATAGAAAAGGAATCGCTAGTGCCAATAAATAGTAGATATAGGCATCGATGAAGTAAGGAAGGAAGGAAATAAAAATTCCAACTAAAACAAAAAATAACAGATAATCGATCAAACGCGCGGATATTCGCTGAATTTTACGCGGATCTTGTCCCAAAATTTTCCAAAACATATAGTTGCGCCTTTGAATTAAAAGTATTTCAATAATAATAATAGCAAAAAACGCAGTAAAAATCAACAAGTAAGCAACTGTAATACAAGTAAACGCTCGCTATCACAGAAGTAATAAAAATTAGTTTATTTCATAAAGAAGAAAAGATATTTTTAAGATCGCTTTGTGTATAAATAGTGTTTTTGTATACTCTCTCCGCAGTATAGATTTAATTTTTTTTAGGTGCATATGACAGCTCCGATTCACGATTTTAGAGAAATTCACCCCCCTGCATCTCCAGCAAATATGCCATTTCATCCCCATCAAACGCCGCCTGGCATTGGTTCTACCCTTAGCAGCATCTCTCCCCCAGCCCCTCGAGCAACTTCCAGCTGTATGCACTTAAAAAACATGACTCGATGTATTTTTTCTCAAATGGGTCGGCTCTTAATTTTTATTCTCCGACCTATCAGTTGGGTAAAGAATTGGATCTGTCCGGGAAGTCCTGCTTCCTCACAATTGCGCATGTATAATCAAAATCCGATAAATGATCACCACCCACATCCTATGTTAATAGAAGGAGAAGAAGCTCCCTTTTTCTCTTTACCAATCAGCCATGATGACCGGGCAAATATTCATTATATTATTACAACGTTGGCCAATACAAATTGTCTTTCCCTTGCATGGCATGCCTTCACGTTGAAGAGCAAAGGACGTCAAATCAACCATCTCCATCCTTTAAAATTTTTAGAATATATTCTTCAAAATCCTGAATTAGTTCAGAACCTTAAATCCATGCAAAGGTCCATAGTCACGAAACTACAGTGGGACGGGTTCCTTAACGGAAGTATCGAAAACCTAGATCGCAATGCAGCCTCTCTATCGAGTTGTTACCCTGGATTCGCACATTCCTTAAGAGTGAATCCCTCCGATCTAGCCCCCTATATTCGAGATCAAAATTGGGAGAATATGATCCGCTTTCTAATCGATGTTAAATTAGGTCTAATAGAGGTCAATTATGTCGTTCCCGTTTTAGCTGAACCTCCAATGCCACCTCCCCTTAAGATCCCTTCTTTGTCGGAACCGGATGCAGCTACTGTCTTGAAAATATTGACAAAATACGCTCAATCAAACCTCATAACAACATCTCTAAGCGAGAGAGCAGGAGATTTGAATCAGTTCTGGAATCAATTAGAAAATACTGAGATCCTTTCTCTATTAAACCATATTTTTTTAGCCCAAAAGACGCCGATGAAGCCAACCCAGTATGCTAGGTTCCAAGCAGGACTTACTCTCTGGATTACAAAAAAGCAAACCCCAACTAAATTAACCCTTTCAGATCAAGATATCGAAAGCTTCTGTCGGGGCCTCGATGTAACAGCAGATCGACATATAAAAAGAGTAAAAACTCTTATAAATGAAAATGAGTGGGATGCTCTTTCCACTCTACTGACCCAAAACAGAAGGTCCTTATTACAAGGAAATCCATGAAAAAACACGATACCCAAGACGTCTCAAAAATTATCCAACAGGCGGGTTCAAAGCACCAAAAATCGATTCTTGCAAAGAGGATTGCATGGGTCATAGCACTTATGCTTCTAAGCCCTCTATCAGCCAAGGAAGACACCCAAGTGGTTGTGAATCACTCCGTCTCAGAAACACACATCACTCGCGATATTTTCCAGCCATTTGGAATGCCTGTAGTTACAGCCTTCCATGCAATGCGCGAAAACCTTTTTCTCAATACCAAAGATAAGGAAGCTACAGGGCTTGAAGCCATTGGGAATTTTTTTCTGATCCCATCTAGATACCTCTTTGCTGGGAAAAATATCCAACCCTTTGATCCAGCTCTTTCCCCCCCTGCCCTTACCCCCTCCTTTCACTACAATCGGCTTCATTGGTTTAAGACGACGTTAGCACTGATGATTCTTCCCGTTTCTGAAATTTTGGGATCCACTTTTAAGGGGTTATCCTATCTCTCCCCAAAGGTAAGACGCCACCATCGTCTTGTGAGATCCTCGCTTAAAGCGCCCCTGATTCAATCTCATTTAGAGAATTACAAAAAACAAGGGATTTGTGAATTCCACTCAGAAGAGTTTATCCCCTGCCTGGATCATAAAAGGCCCTCTTACCTCACAAAAAAACAACAGGTTGAAATTCAGGCTTTAAAAGAGATTATAGCCCTATTTGATGCACACAAGATCGTTTACTGGATCGACTGCGGAACAGCGCTTGGCTCGTATCGCTATGGAGGAATTATTCCTTGGGATTGGGATATCGACCTCGCCATTTTACTCCCTGATCATGAAAACGTGAAAAGGATCCTTTCCAATTTAGATCCCGATAAATATCAAATTCAAGACTGGTCGAGTTATAGCAACCCAAAGACCTTCTTAAAACTCTACGTCAAGGAAACAAAAAATTTCATCGACATCTTCCACTATGAAATACGAGAAGACGAGCAGAAACTCGCCTATTTTTTCACCTTTAAAGACAGCCCATTTCCAGATAGCTGGAAAAAAGATGAACTTAAATGTATGACACCTGTTAAATATGAAGATGTCTTTCCTCTTAAAAAAGCACATTTTGATGGACTCACTGTATGGGCCCCAAACGATACTGTTACCTACTTACAATCCAAGTTCGGTGAGAATCTCGAACCCTCTAACATCTGGGATGAGAAGAGCCAAGTCTACAAAAAAATCATGGACCATCCTTACTGGAAAGAATAGAGCGCACAAAAATAGAATAACCATTATACTCATTTCTTTTTTACCAAAGGGGATGAGTATGACGACGCTAGGTTTAGAACTTGCATGGATCGTTGTGGATGATTTAAAAAAGGCAGTCAAATTTTACACAGAAGTAGTTGGGTTGAAATTAATGGAACTCGATGAGGCCCATGGTTGGGCGGAGCTCGAAGGGCAAGAAGGGGGAGCTAAACTTGGAATTGCTCAGAAAAATCCAACGGACAAAGAAGGCAATCAAAGCGGTCAAAATGCCATTGTTACGTTCACAGTAGACAATCTCGAAGCATCCGTTAAACACGTCGTTGCAAAAGGTGCTAGCCTTATTGGTGCTATCCAAGAGGTGCCAGGTCACGTTAAAATGCAAACGGTTCAAGATATAGACAACAATCGGTTTCAGCTAGTTCAGCTTCTACAGCATCACCACCATGAAGGGTGCTGTCACTAGTGATTGTTGATAACAAAATAGTGAAGCTGTTAGCACATGATGCCGCTAAAATAATACACAATCCGATCTTCTCTAATCCGGATGATCGAATCCGCTTTAGATGGCCCTCTTTGCTTGAGTACCTGGAATTAGGATCGGTATTGTCAGATCTGCCCACGTTCGACGAAACTCAACCTCTTTTTGTGGCCTGTGTTGCAACTCTATGTGCACATGAAGAGAAAGACGTTGTCTGTTACGTATACGATCGTCTTTTTGCAGAAATTTTGAATCAAATCAAATCGCTCCCCCAAATCAACGCCGTATTCCTTCTGGAAGCTATAAAAAAACGGCGTCAAGACCCTTCTTTTTCAAAAGTAGAAAGAGTACTCTCTTCAACTTTAGCAGCGTATGAAACAGCATTACAGGAAATAGAGTCTCAGACAATACAGAATCTCACCTTGTACCTAGCATGGGATCGGATGTGTATGAGCATGAGACGCTTATTTGATTATCCATCGACAGATCCGAAATTTATCAAGGGACTAGATGTTTTAAAAGAGTGCTTAATCGAGTCTTACCAACATATAGAAGCTCAAGGGCAAACGGCCCCTGGCATTTATCGGATGCTAGAGGCTTTTCTTTTTTATCACATGCGAGAAGAAAACATTCAAAAACATACAGCAACTGAGTGGGCTATGCTCGCTCAAAGCTTTCAAATTCTAAAAGAGCAAGGAGATCTCGTTGATTATTTTTATATTGATGATGCCGTGAAAGAAGATAACTCCGAGTGTTATGTGACTCTAGAGTCTTCGGTTAGAGTCAATTCAAGGCTAGCTTTGGCTAAATACTTGATGAATCAATTAAAATTGACAGTTCTGGACTGGCATTATATCTTAAATCCTAAAAAAATCGTTTATCTAGGATAAAAAAGGCCGAACGTTTGGACATTTCTGACAAAACGTTCGGTAATATGCCCAGGATAGGACTCGAACCTACACACCTCGCGGCACCAGAACCTAAATCTGGCGTGTCTACCAATTTCACCACCTGGGCACAAAAGATGGAAAGATCACCAAATCTATCCCCTTCGCCCCCTTTTAGTCAACGGACATCTTCCAAATAAAAAAATGCCCAGCCATTATCTCGACTTTGCAACTTTTTCTGAGCTCATCTCGCTTGAGAGAGCCTTTCATGCATAATTTAAATTCACAGGATCGGCTTGAATATGCCTTCCTGTGAATTTAAATTATGCCTGAGGGGCTCTATCTGCGAGAGGGGCCAGAAAAAGTTGCAAAGTTGAGATTATTGGTCTAAATTTTTAAGAGGAGGATTTCAGTAACATCCAAAAATTTGTCATGTTTCATAGACAAAAAAACATCGTCTATAGGAAAAGCTAGCCTTTTCTAGCCTTAATTTTAACTAACCCAAGTTCACCAAATGGAGGGAATTGCAAAACTACATTTGGTGAACTTGGGTTATAGCTTGACAAAGTCACATTAGACAAGACTTTGTCAAGTTAGGCATTCAAATTCTTTCCGAGCATCTTGTTTTGACAGCCAGGCTATCCTGTTCAGTTTTGTTGTCGTCGCTGAGTGGCTCTGTTGTCCCATGCGGCGTTTCTCCTATTTAGGTTGATAATTACCTAAGATCCTTCCCTCCACCGTCGTTACTGGTTTCGCAGGTACTACGATCTATCTGACTTCCTACCGGTCGTTTCAACCTTCTCGATTTTATTCTTGTCGGTCAATACTCTTTACGAGAGGGCCGTTAGGATCTCCCACGTTCGCTTTATTACCTTCGATTACATGCCATGCTCTTCGACCACGGGAAGTCATCTAGCCCTTCCTTAATCGGCCTAGATGATTTTGCCTTCTGGACTCTTGACACCATGGGCCTTCCATTTTCAACTACTTTTCGAGGCTCAATCACACGCTTCCGCTTATGGCCTGCAACCTCCTTTGTCTACGCTTGATTCAAGTTGTTACCTCCTTAATTCCAAGACTAAGTACGGGTGGATGGT
>CAMAVL010000021.1 GCA_945861735.1 Chlamydia trachomatis | reverse complement strand
AGCGTCAAAGCTCCCAGGGATCGAATAGCGCAAATGGGGCTAGTATTGAATAATACAACCCCATTTGCGCTATTCGATCCCTGGGGCTTTCACGCCAAAAAAAGTTTTTGTCTAATGTGACTTTGTCAAGTTAGGACCAATGTCGTTAAAATAAGATCTAACAAGCAGTTATAATGAGTGAAGAGTTTAAAACTCGTTTCAGAAGAAATACTCAGGACTTCACTAGAAGTTGCTTGCTCACATTTCCTATTTTAGTGACGTTCATTTTAAACCTAATTCGCAGAAGTTTGCAAGTCGAGTTGAATGCATTCACCAAGATACTGCCCTCAAGGCCAATATCCAAACAAACATTGTCGGTAACCCGCCTTAAGTTGAAGCCGGAAGCATTTATTGAATTAAACAAGACGTTAATTTGAGAGTTTTATACAGACAATGAATTTAAAACGTTATTTAACAGAAGAATAATTGCGGTTGATGGTTCAACCTTGCAGCTGCCAGAAGGTGAAAAGATCGTTGCAAAATATGGAGTTTGCGTAAAT
This sequence comes from Chlamydia trachomatis, assembly GCA_945861735.1. Classification (GTDB taxonomy): domain Bacteria; phylum Chlamydiota; class Chlamydiia; order Chlamydiales; family Rhabdochlamydiaceae; genus CAMAVL01. Next base: position 15,696 of record CAMAVL010000021.1, on the reverse strand, counting down.
CAAGTCACCAGCGTGCCGATGGCTAGAATATCTTATGCATATGACGTATTAAATGGACTCACGTTGGATGCAATTATTGAACCCTTCGATGCAGCTGAACGAATCATGGCTGTTCAGCATGTGAGAAATATTGATCTTTCCTCTCCTTCGGAAGGAATTCAGGATTTGTATATTGAAGATAGAGGATATCCCTCAGTGCCTCTTTTCTTTTTCTATGCTCATGTAAAGAAAGATTTTCTCATGAGATGCAACTCCCTCCTTCTTATAGAGCATGCTATTTTTTTTATGAATCTAGGTTTTTCTTGATTTCGCCGAAAGAAACAAGAACCGAGTCGGGATGGTTGACCCCTTCACAGCGAGCGGCGGTTTCTTTCCACGCTGCGCGATTTTCAATGTTTTCATGCCACCAAGGGAATGTGCGGCATTGTTTGGGGCGTAGGTTGTAAATTTGACATTTGCGCTCTTTTAAAAAGATGCAGTCGTAATTTTTGGCATCTTCGACAAGCGATGTCCGGCCATCGATCTGATGGGTGTGCGTTTTTTTAAATTGAGGGATCGATATATTTAGAGATTCAGCAATGGAAGCAATCTCTTCTTCGGTAACCCATACGTAGCCTGGCGCTCCTGTGCAACATTGCCCACATCCGGTGCATTTAAAGTTTAATCCGTCTTTATACCAAGGTTCTGACATTGATTTTACCATTTATAAGGGTGAATGGATGAGGATTTCCAAGAAGAGCGATTGGCATTCAAGTGAAACGCTTCGATAAAGCAGCCATCTTGTGTAATGTCGATGAAATTCCAAGAACCCTGTTCTTTATGCGCTGTGCTTCCACTATCGAGGATTAAGGGCAATCCAGAGGCTCTTAGGTCCGCGATGCAGTGACGATGGGTGTGTCCATGTAAATAGAAGCGGACGTTAGGAAATTGCTGGAGAAGTTTTTGTAACGCTTTGCCTCTTTTGAGGATTTTGCGAGGGCTATCGTTTTCGAAAAAGGGGAAGTGATTGGTGAGAATAATCGAATGGTCGGAAGGGATGGAAGAAAGGAGTTCTTTGAGAGCGGTTTCTTGTTCGAGAGAGAAGTGGCCGCGTGAGGAGAGCCAAGGTGTTGCAATCGCAGTATCCAGAGCGATTAACCACCAGTTATTTCCAAGCCAGGATGCTGTAAATTTAGTTGTTTTAAGATCAAATTCCTGATTCTTCCAGTTGTTTGGGTATGTCGATTGAGAAAACTGATTGCTAAAAAAATCATAGAAGGTTTGGTTCTTACAAGCGGACCGTGTGTATTTATCATGGTTCCCAGGAATCGCAAAAACTTTGAGGCCTGCCTTCTTTAAGGCTGTAATGAATGTGTTCGCTGCTTCGAATTCTTGGCTTAAGGAAGTCGTTGTTAAATCTCCTGTAATAAAGACGCATTTGACTTGTTTTTCGACAAATATATCGATGAGTGCATAGAGGTTTTTAGAACTGTAATCGCGTCGTCTTGAAAAGAGAAGATTGAGGTTGCCAATCCATCTTTTAGAAAAGAATTGGGATGGGCACCAGGAGAGCTTTGCAAAATGTAGATCGGAAATATGAGCACAACGCAATAATGAGGTCATAGGAGTATCTTTAAGTCAAGTTTATAAGGCTTGAGGATACTCCATTTTTTGATTAAATGGTAGAAGTCATCTTTTTTTCGAGAGGGTTTTATTCAAATGTTTTCTTTGCATTGCCCCTTGTTTTGTCAGCGTTTTAACCCATACGGCTCCTTCTCGGTGGCTATGAGCTGGAGTAGATTCTGTTGTAATGAGTTCACGCGATGGGCCGGTGCGTTTTGAGTGTTTTTTTAGTGGGGATTTCTTTTGAATTCCAATTTTTTTTGGGGCTGCTAGTTTCCCTCCCTTAGCCATTTTTTTAGGGAATTTTTTTGAAAGTTCCTTTGCAGTTAGGCTGTCCCGATACAAATCTTGGGTTGGAAGCGTTTGAAGCGTCTTATGCACTTCCTTTTGATTTTTTTTGTTGAGTTTGCCATTGAGTGCTTGTTTGGATCTGTTCATTGCATCGCCTTGGGTTATAGGATTATTGACCGCATCAAAAATTTACTGTACATATTAAAGTAATTATTTTGCAATCACAACGCGCATTTGGCTGGTTTTTATTGATAATTTTTGCTAATATTATTCTAAATAACAGGTTTGAAATCTAACTTAAGAGGTGCTATGAAAAAATATTTTATTGCTGTGATTGCTCTTGTTTGCGGGACGACAATGGGGTATGCAGACGGGGAAAAGCCGGCTATAGAGCTGTCCTCTTCGTCAGATATCTCTACTCAAGTAAAAAAAACCAGGACTCTGGTTGCTCAGATTACTCAGGAAAATGGGGAAGTATTAAAAGAATTTGACCGCTTTTCTGATCTGTTGAAACAAGCAAATGAGGAAGAAAAATCTTTAAATAATTCGGATGTAGAAAAGATTTTAAAAGGTGTTGAGTTTGCGGCCGATAAGCACCGCTTGCAAACGCGCAAAAATAAAGAAAAAACACCTTATATTGCCCATCCTATCGGAGTGGCTGAAAATCTGATGAAAACGGGCAATGTTAGGGATGCATCCATGATCATTGGAGCTCTATTACACGACACATTGGAAGATACGCAGACCACATTTAGCGAAATTGAAAAAGCATTTGGCAAAGATGTGGCAAATTATGTGAAAGAGTTAAGCTGTGATAAAGGCCTCACACATAGTGAAAAAAATCGACGCCAGGTGATCGAAGCATCGCATAAATCTGCAGGGGCGGCTCAAATTAAACTCGCAGATAAATTAGCCAATTTAAGCGAGCTTACTCACAATCCTCCATCGAGCTGGACTCAAGAGCGTGTGGATCAATACTACGAATGGGCACAGTCGGTGATCGATCGATTGCCAGCTGCAAATCCAGCTCTTAAAAAAGCTGTCGATGATCTTGTAGACCAATACTGGGAAAAACAAGATTCTAAATCTTAAATGATACGAGAGGGAGAGGCGTCGTTTCTCCTTATTTCTTTAAAAAATCTTTAATAAAATCACAGATTCCATTATTACTGTAGGCATCAGTAATCATGAGGTGATTTTATGTCGGCTGTTGTCGGTGCTCAACTAGCTTCTTTATCGTTTTCTGAAAAACACACGGGCTGTTGTCAAACAAGTTGGTTTGGAAGGGATTGCAGTTGTCTCGACTATATCTTTTGTGGAGGAGAGGCGACGGGGTTATCCATAATCGGTATCGGAGGGGCCGCATATGCTTTGCAAGCTGCTGTATGGGCCGCAGGAGTATTAGGAGGCGGAGGTTGTTGTTTATTAACGATGGCGGGATTGGGGCATTGGACTTGGCGAGATGCAAAGTCGCTTCGCGCTATTAATGAAGTGAATACGGATTTAAGGGAAACGGGAGAGAGCATAGGGATTACAGAGCATAAAACGGAAGCGGTGGCACAGGCTTTGCTGCAGAGTAATCAACAGTTGCAGCTCGAAATAGATCAGCTTAAAGGAGTTAGTGCGAATTTATCACAAAACGCGAGCCATCTTGAAGGAGAGCGCAGTAAATTTGCAGCTGAAATTTTGGTCTATCAACAAGCGCAGGGTGATCTAGAAACTTCGAACAAAACTCTTAAAGCTCAAGTACAAGATTTTCAGGATGCGTTGAAGAAAATTAATGACTATTTAAAAACCTTTAAGCAGCAAAATAGTGCGTTAAAAGAAATGCTTGTAACTCAGAAGGAATCGGTAGATTCCCTTGGGGAAGAAGGGGAGAAAATAACTGGTGATATTGCAGGGCTGGAGAGTCATTTAGATGGCACCGTTGCAACACTTTCTCGGAACATTCAAGATGTGCATACGACCTTTGATGCGATCGTTTCTTTACAGATGCGTCAAAAAGGGGATCTGGAAGTGCAAATTGTCCATTTAGGTAAAGCGACGGATGCGCTTAGGGAACTTGATGAATCTTTAGACAAAAAGCAGCAGCAGCTAGGGGCTCTTTCTGAGGAAGAGGCCGCAGTTGTGGAACGGATGGGAAAATTGCAAGGGCAGTGTGCCGCTCTCCAACAGTCATTGGAGCAGCTCTCTGTAGATCGGGATCAGTTGAATTCTTTAGAATCTAAATTTCATGTAAATGCGGAAAGTTTGGATGTTACAGAACAGAGATTCTCTGCCGCAACAGACCGCTTGGTTAAGGCGCAAGAAGAAGCCGCAGCGCTCTTGCTCGATTTAACGATTGTAAGTACCGCGATTTCTGATAATATAAAGTCCGAAGAGGGGTCACTATGACAGGGGCAATTTCTTCATTTCCTCAAAGAGCTCCTGTAGCAGCGCAAGGGTTACTCAGCTCTTCTCCTGCGCGCAGCAAATATTCCTGTAAAGAATATATCGTGTTAACGGGGGTTGTTCTTGCAGTCGCTGGATTAGCGGTCTCTTTTTTTGCCGGAGCAAATATATTGGCTGCTGTTTTTTCTTGTTTAACTCTTGTTACAGCGATTTCCTTTTATAGCATTCGACAACTGTCCAGTCTAGCGGATTTAGCTCGGACATCGAATGATTTGATTAAAACACAGAATGCTTTTGTTATAGTTCAAATGGAAATGGAAAGATTGAATCTGGACTTCGATGTCGATAGAGCGGGGCTGGTGGCTTCTAATAACGACTTGAGAAGTACAACGGATGCGCTCAATAGAAGCAATCTCGATTTACAATCTATTCAACAGGAAATGCAATCAACTGTCACCCAGGTTACGCAACAAAATACGCAGTTACAAACAGCAAATCAGCAATTGAAAAAAGAAACTGAAGAGTTACAGCTGGCAATGAACGAAATACAGGCCCAAGTGAGTCAGTTCAAATCCTTAAATGCGCAATTTAGCCAAAATGAGGGGGATTTTAAGAAGAATATTGAGGTGCTCGATGCGGGAACTTTGGAGTTGGATCGGAGTCGTGTAGAACTTGATCAGGTTTTTGATGAAAATGTTCAAAATCTCACCGATCAGATTCAACAGGGGCAATTAGTGACATCAAAGCTTTCGGATGATTTAAAATCGCAAAATAGTGGGTTACAGGCAGAGATTCAGCGGCTTTCAACCCTAATAGAGAAAGAGGATTTTTCTCAAAAACGCATGGATGAATTAAGGGTATTGGAGCAGCAAAAAAACAAGGAAATTGCCGCCAAACAAGAACACTTGAGCCAATTGGCTCAGAAGGGCATAGACGCTGCTGCCAAAATTACGCAGCAAAACGAATTATTGGATTCAGTGGAGAAGAAACTGCGCGAAGACACCGGAAAAGTGGAAGGGTTAGGAAAGGAGTTTGCCCGCTTAGATGAAGCTTGTAAAATAAGTCTTAAGCAGCTTGAGGCTGTAAGTACAGCTTTCGAGGCAAAGGTCGCTGCCTTGAAAGAAGTTGCAAAGGATCTCAAAGCCTCAGAGCTTGCCAAGAGAAAATTTTAATAACTCTTTAACTTGACTTTGCAACTTTTTCTGGCCCCTCTCGCAGATAGAGCCCCTCAGGCGTAATTTAAATTCACAGGAAGGCATATTCAAGCCGATCCTGTGAATTTAAATTATACCCAACTCGGTCAGCAACTTGGAATTTGGACCGCGCCAAAGCCCCGGGGATCGTCGATCTTAAGTCGCCCCATATTGGTAATATGGGGCGACTTAAGATCGATGATCCGCGGGAGCTTTCGCGCAGGTCCAAATCCAAGTTCATGACCGAGTTGGGTATACGCCTGAGAGACTCATCTCAAGCGAGATGAGCTCAGAAAAAGTTACAAAGTCGATTTTAATCGCTCAATCCGTTCAGTTAATGGAGGATGCGTGGAGAAAAGACTGAGTAATCCCATTTTTTGCCGAGTGGAAATTTTGAGCGCTTGAAACGAGGCTTTTTCAGTTCTAGGATCTTCTGCAGAATACGTTTTTTGAAGGGCCTCGAGAGCTGCAATCATTTTTTCTTTTCCGGCTAAGTCAGCGCCGCCACGATCTGCGCGAAATTCTCTCCATCTAGAAAATTTGGCAGTGACCAGTGATCCAAACACCATAAAGACAACTTCAAATAACAGAACAAATAGGGTGTAGGAAAGATAAGATCCTCCCGATGAAGAGTTGTTGTTTCGGTTGCGTCCAATGCCTGAAACGATGTAGGCCAAAGCTCTCGCTAAAAACATGACGAAGGCGTTCACGACACCTTGGATAAGGGTCATTGTTACCATGTCTCCATTGGCGATATGGGAAATTTCATGTGCAAGAACTCCTTCGAGCTCTTTTTGAGACATGCGGCGCAAAAGCCCTGAAGAGATTGCAACTAAAGATTTTTTTTTGCTAGGGCCTGTTGCAAAGGCGTTAGGAGCCGCAGACTCAAAGATTCCGACCTCTGGCATGGGTAAATGGGCGTCTTTAGCAAGCGCATAGACTGTTTTGACAAGGTGACTTAAGGCTAGGTCTTGCGTATTGGGGTCGATGAGTTTAACTCCCATCATCCACTTGGCCATTTGCCTTGAAAGGGCCAAAGAAATGAGAGCGCCTCCCATCCCCCAAATCATACAGAAAATCATGAGAGATTGAACATTAAGCCCATAGTTTTGCAAAAATGGCTGAATGTGAAAAATATTTAATACAAGCGAGAGAGTGATGATGACTAAAAAGTTGACCGCTAAAAATAATAGTGTGCGTTTTGCCATTGCCATAGAAGACCTCCTGTAAATTAGAACTAAATTGTCCTCTATTTCTCCTATGGTGTCAAGAGGATTAATCAAATGTATTAAGACTGTTTTTTCTTTGCTTATTAATTGATTTTTGTGAGATGTATACGATCATACGGAGTATAAAATGATTGATGCCATACACAAAGAAGTGAAAGCTAAAAGCAAAGAACATTCCGATGTGCGCAAAGCGTTAGCTAAAAAAAATGCATGCTATGTGTTGATTACTTGTGGAGAGCCCTCGAAAGATGGGAAGATGGAGGTCGAGATGACCTATGAAGGGGATTCTTCTTTAGCGGCTTATTTAATTGAAAGTGCTCAAAGTTTCATCGAAAATTAGAAAGTGGTTTGTTTATGCCTACCGAATTAGCTCAACTTAAAAAATGGTATAAAGAGCATCAGGATCTGATTTTAGAAGATTTTTTTACTTTTTTAAGTTTTCGCAGTATCAGTACCGATCCGCAATATAAAAAAGACTGTTTAGATTGCGCGCATTGGTTGAAAGAGTATCTCAACAACATCGGACTGGAAACCGTTCTTTGGGAAGGTCCAGGTCTTCCTGTTGTCTTTGGTCAGTTATCAAAAGCTGGTCCTAAACGCCCGACTCTTTTACTCTATCACCATTACGATGTTCAGCCAGTCGATCCTTTAGAATTATGGAAAAGCGATCCTTTTAAACCAGTTGTTCGGAACAATCAAGTCTATGCCAGGGGCGCTGTTGATAATAAGGGGCAGTGTTTTTATTCGATTACCGCCTTAAAAGCGATGCTCGAAATGGCAAAAGATCTCAATGTGAATATCAAAATTTTCATTGAGGGGGAAGAGGAATGTGGCAGTCTCGGAACGACTGCAATCATTGAACAACACAAAAAAGAGCTCGCAGCGGATCATCTTCTCGTAATTGATTTTGATATGCCAGCAGCTGCAACTCCTGGTGTGACTTTGGGAATGCGCGGCTTGATCACATTAAATGTGGAGTGCTCGAATTCTTCTGTCGATTTGCACTCAGGTGTTCATGGAGGCATTGCTTTAAATCCCAATCGGGCGTTAGTGAAAGCTCTCTCTTGTCTTTGGGATAGTGCAGGGCGTATTGCGATTCCCCATTTTTATGATGCTATCAAGCCCTTATCTCCGAAGGATCTATCGAGTATTGACATGTCATTTGATGTGGAAAAATATGTGGAGAGTTTTGGAGTAAAGGCCTTTGGTGGAGAAGAGGGGTGTTCATTAAAGGAGTCGAATTGGTTAAGACCAAGTCTTGAAATCAATGGGATGTGGGGTGGTTATACGGGAATTGGTTTTAAAACAGTAATTCCATCGAGCTCTTTTGCTAAGATCTCTTGTCGCTTAGTTCCTTCCCAAGACCCTGAAAAGATAGGAGCGTTAATTGCCAAGTTTCTTCGATCTCATGTTCCTGATGGGATTGAAATGAAGGTAGATGTCCACCATGGAGCCCCTTCTTTTCGAAGCTCAATGGATTCTTCTATTGTAAAAGTGGCCGCTTTAGCTTATGAAGAAGTTTTTGGGAAGCCATGCCGTTATGTGCTGTGTGGCGCTTCAGTGCCGATTGTTGTGAATTTAGCAAAGGCAAGTGGCGCAGAGGTTGCAATGATTGGAGTGGGTCTTGTCGATGATGATATCCACGCTCCCAATGAGCATTTTGGACTCGATCGGTTTGCTCTTGGATTTTTAAGCATTGGAAAAATGATCGATCGGTTAACATGGGTAATATGAATTCAAAAGTTAAAGATCCTTTTTTCGAAGCGACGATAGGTCCTTATTTTCTCAATTGCGCCCTCTGCTCTCTTGTGTTGTACGTTGCGCACTTTTTATGGCCTCTTCTTTTAGTTGCAGCTGTTGGATCAATACTGACATGGCATTGGAGAAAGAGGGGTTTTTATGCAGCTCTTACAATTCTTTGCAGTACAGTCATTTGGAAGTATTCTTTTTTTGCTGAGCATTCATGGAGTTTTGTATTTCTTGCCTCGATTGGTTTAAGCTGGGGCATTTTGCTCATGGGGCGCTCTCAGGTAGTGCACTGGATGCTTTCCGTAGGACAGCTAGAAAAAGAGTTAGAGAAAGTAAAGGCATTGAGTTCCCAAGTCATGGAAGAGCGGGATAGAGAGCGGCAGCAGAGGGAAGAGTGGTGTTTAGAGTGTGAGAAGATCACATCGGAACTCATCAGTTATCAACTCAAAGAGAAATCGCTTCAAAACGCTCTTCAGGATGCGCAACACGAGGCTTATGTTTTACAGAAGTGCCAGATGGAGTCTGTAAACGTTGTAACAGATCAAATCATTCCACAAGAGAACTTGGGAGAGCTGAGTGAGGAGATGCTTAGGGACAGGGCAAAAATAAATGCTGCATTTTCGGCCGAGCGAGATGTCCTAGATGCAGCGACCGATGACGAGGGAATAGTTTTTTCTATTCCAAAGGAGACGGGCGCTGCAGATGGGGTATCGCAGCCGGCCGAAAGTGTAGCAGTTATTTTTGCTAAGTCCCTTAGCGATTTGCGGCAAATGCAGGCGCGCTATGAGCTCCTAAAAGAACAATTTCATGAAAAATCCGATCTTCTACATCAGACAAGACAACAATTATTTAGTACAGAAACGCAATTGATTGCGTTGCAGAAAACCCAAGAAGAAAGTGTTGCTGAGCCCTCTGTAGAAGCCGATGCTTTTTGCGCGTGTTTAGATCAGATGGAAGAAGAGTGCAGAGAAGCTGAGCTTCAGATTCATGTGCTAGAAGAGATTATCGCTGAGGTGATCGTTCCAAAAAAGGTCGTCCATCCACGTAAGCCTAAAGGAATCAAAGAGGATCAGGGTTTTTTGCCGATGATGCTTTATTCGTGAGAATTTGAGCAATTTTCTGACATATTTAGTTCTAATCCATAGGTTATCAGTCGCTTGCAGCTGAGTTATCCGCCTTCTATCGATCTAGTTCTTTGGTGCTCATAGTGATAGAGGGAGTTGCATAATTAGCTTTAACTTGACAAAGTCAAGATCAGCGTTAACATAAACTTCATGCCATAGAGTTAGGGTGAGACAAACGTTCGTTCCTCGCGTCTTTACACCCTAACTCAATTCTGTCAAAATTTCATGACCTGTCTCTGTAATGAGAATCGTGTGTTCCCACTGGGCACTGGGCTTCCCATCGGTCGTTCTCGCTGTCCATTCGTCTTTTTTATCGATATAGCCAGATCGTACGCCAGTATTGATCATCGGCTCTATCGTAAAGGTCATGCCGGGTGCTAGAGGGATCTTGAGCGTGTTGGAATGATGGGGGACTTGTGGCGCTTCATGGAATCCAATGCCAACGCCATGTCCAACGAATTGATTTACGACAGAGCAGTTATGAAGCGTTGCGTAATCTTCGATGATAGCGCCAATCTCATAGATCTGAACGCTAGGTTTTAAGATGGCAATGGAGCGCATGAGGCATTCGTAGGAGACGTCGATAACGCGCCTCTTTTCTTCACTAATGGGGTCGATTGCAACCATCTTGCTGCAATCTCCATAGTACCCATTTAAAATGCAGGTGACATCGATGTTGAGAATGTCGCCTTCTTTTAGAGGGATGTCATTGGGGATCCCATGACAAATGACGTCGTTAAGGGAGGTGCAGATGCTTTTGGGAAATGGAGGATCTCCATAGCCTAAAGGGGCGGGAATTGCGCCAGCTTCCATGTGGAGCTTATGGGCATAGTCATTCAGGGCATTAGTTGTGATACCCTCTTTTGCCATCTTGCAGGTTTTATCCAGAATGGTGGCAGCGAGTTTACATGCGCTGCGGATCCCATCAATTTGCTCGGACGTTTTAAGCAAGATCCCGTATTTTTTTAAATACTCGGAGGCTAGGGGAGATTCTTTGAGATCAGGTTTTTCAGGGTAATGGCATTTTTTCCATTTTTGTCCACTGCCGCACCAACAAGGATCATTTCGAGAATACATTAGACCTCTATTTAAAAATATACTGCTCGCAGTTGAATCTGAGAATTTTTGACAAGGAGGCTGCTCAAAATTTTTTGTCTGGAACGAGCGACCATTGCCGGTCAAGCAAGGCGCTAAGCGAAGACTAAAATTTTGATGCAAAGCCGACGCCGTCAAAATTCTCAGATTCAGCTACGAGCAGTATATACTGTAACTGGAACTTCTGGTTTATAGCAAATGCGTTTCAGGCAAAGGCCATGCGCAGGGGCTGTAATTCCAGCCTGTCTTCGGTCTTTATTCTTTAAGATCGAGGGAAGTTCTTCTAGTGAAATCTTACAGCAGCCGATATAGACCAATGTTCCAACGAGGTTACGGACCATTTTATAAAGAAAATGATCGCCCGTCAGGATAAACTTTAACCCGAAAACGGCAGTTGGAGATGGCAAAGTGATGCAAGGCTTTGAATCAGAACCTTTTTCGATAGGGGGCGCACATTCTCTAACGGTGAAGGGCCCCCCTATCGGAAGAGGTTCTGGTTCAAAAGATTGCGTCAATTTGCCGTCTCCAATTGCCGTTTCTAGGTTTAAATGGGTATCGAAAGGAGTCTCAATAGTTATCGTTTTCAATGAGCATATGGAATCGCGTGTCCATAAAGCGCGTGCATTGCAAAAGGCTGAAAAATCATGGGAGCCAATTAAGTAAGGAATGGCTTGGGTCATAAGTGCTAGATCGAGTGGGTAAGGAAAATGCCAGGAGGTTTTTCGATGAAAGGGGGATGGGATCCTCTGGGTGTTTAGTGTGTAATGGTATTCTTTTTGGATACAGTGAGTTGTTGGATGGAAGTTAAGAGGCATTTCCTCTACGGATTGAATGCGGATATCTTTGGATAACATGCCATTTAAACTTCTTAAAAGTTGAGATAGAGAGATTGAGTTGTCCGTAAAGAAATTAACGACTTGCCCCTCGGCATGGACGCCTGCATCTGTGCGACTGGCCGCTTGTAGAAGAACTGTTTGTTGTAAAATGGTTTGAAGGGCACAGCTCAGCGATTGCTCAATACTTGGGCCTAAGGGTGTTTTCTGCCAGCCCATGTAATGGGTGCCGACATAGGAAAGAATTAATTTAAGATTGCGGACAGAGGCCATTGCATTTCAAGAAAAGGGAGACGCCTTCTGAGAGCATTTGAACGGAGATTAGGACAAGGAGAAGTCCCATGAGCCGCTCGCAAGCCGTAAGACCGCGCTCTCCGAGGAGATTTTTGAGGAATGTGGAACCTAGTAAAATAAATAGAGAAGCTATCCAGGCGATGAAGATTGCGCCTAAAATAATCCAGCTATTGGAGTCTTCGTGGGAGTAGAGCATGACGGCTGCTAATACGGCAGGGCCTGCGACTAGAGGAATGGCTAGGGGAACGATAAAAGGCTCTTTATCTGATACTGATTCTATCGAGGTGTCTTGGGGTCTAGGAAAGACCATTTTTAGGGCGATCAAAAAAAGAATCAGGCCGCCAGCTAGCAAGAGTGTAGAGCGTTGGATATTCAAGAGAGCAAGAAGAAGGTCTCCTAGAAAATAAAAAATAACGATGACAAAAAGTGCAATGACAAGTTCGCGGAAAATGATTGTTTTTTGCCGTTTAGGATCCACATTTTTAAGAACGGAGACGAAAATCGGGACGTTCCCAACAGGGTCCATTAAGAGGAAGAGCGCAAAAGAAATGGATAGGAGCTGTAGAAGTGTATTCATGAGCTATTTTATACAGTAATATGGCTTTATACCCAAGTTATTTCAAAATGATTCCTGCTCGATTGCATTCCAAAGATTTTTCATCATTTTTTTTCGATCCTTTCCAAGGCGAGGGAAAAACAGGAGAAAATCTTCGTTTTTGGAAAAAGCGGCTTTGGTCCAATTGGCAGAGCCCATAATCAAAGACTTTGCGTCGATCAGCGCCCATTTATGGTGGAGTAGATGCTGGCTGCGGCTGAGTAGGATGGGGATCTTGTTTGCTTGGAGCTTTTCAATCAATTTTTTACTAGCGCCTCGTGAGGTGTAGTAATCGATAGCGACTTGAACCAAAACGCCGCGTTTAAAGGCTTCTATCAGAGCATCGGCAATCGTTGGGTGGGTGAGGGTAAACATGGCGATCTGAATACTTTTTTTTGCATGGGTGAGATAGGAGAGGAGGTAGTTTAGAGTTTTATCTTCTTGATCGGGAAGAAAGCGCAGCTCGATCTGCTCATCTGCTACTGTAAAGGAAAAAGGGGGAACCGGGGGGCTTTTTTTTGTCCTGGGAGGTTTCTCGTGGAATGAGGCGTGATCGGTAATGAAGTTTGCGAGTTCGGAAGATGCAATTCCAACGACTAAGTTATCGTGGTGTTTGAGAGATGTCATGGTAAGATTGGCAGATCCTAAAAAGACAATTTTATGATCGATGATGATGATTTTTCGGTGCATAAGGCCTCGGCAGCGCACGGGATGGGTAATGACAGGGGCGGGGAGCTTTTTGAAAAGATTAGCGGAGGCACCTTTGTCGTATTCAACGAGGGTTTTGATGCCGAAATGGGCTTTTTTTCTTAAGACTGCAATCATGTCCGGATCTGTAATCCCATACATATTGACGTAAATGGATGAAGCGGCTGTGTTAAATGCTGTAAAAAAAAGAGCTTTAATATCTTGGCGACTTTGATTGGAATAAAAAATCAATGGATGATCGGCAGAGGGCAGGAGTGGAGAAGTGGCTAGATGAAAAAGCAACACAAAACCCGCAGTCATTCCCCCGATTAGGAGGGTGGCAAGGATTTTGTGTTTATTAGCTTTTATATTTTTTGACCTTTGGAGCGGAGCTCGCGAATGACCTTAGGAAGGCCATTTTTATCGATCGTGCGCATGGCGTTAGCGGAAAGGTTTAGGGTGATGAATCGGTTTTCTTCAGAGAACCAAAAGCGCTTTTTCATGACGTTAGGCTGAAAACGGCGTTTTGTGATTCCCGTTATTTTAAGACCAACCCCTTTTTTCTTCTTGGCGATACCGCGGAGAGCATAGCTGTTGCCGCTTCTTGGGACTTTGCCCGTAACTTGACATTTTTTAGACATGGGTAACTCCTACTATTTATAATCAAATATCTTAGCAGCTCAATTCTTATTGAACAAGAATATTTAGATGTGTATTTTTAAAATAATTTATTGAAGGTGTCTCTTGGAAGAATTATACGCGGATTTTGTTGTCATAGGCTCGGGTCCTGCAGGACAAAAGGCAGCGATCCAGGCAGCTAAATTGGGGAAGGGGGTCATCGTAATTGAGAAAGATGCGGCTCCAGGGGGTGCATCTTTAAATTCTGGAACGATCCCCTCTAAGTCGCTTCGCGAGGCAATTTTGGATTTGACTGACTTTTACCAGAAGAGTTTTTACGCTCAGAATAGAGCAATCCGGGAGGTGTCAATTAATGATTTGAATTTTCGGCTCCATAAGATTCTCCAAGAGCAACGGGCGATGCTGCTGCGCCAATTTGAGAAAAATAAAATTCGGCTCTTGCATGGGGTTGCTCAGTTTGAAGATAAAAATCATATTTTGATTCTCGATCAAGAAGGGGTGGAAATTGCGCGGATTACGGCGGACTTTTTTCTCATTTCAACGGGGTCAAAACCGTGTAATCCAACGAATATTCCGTTTGATAATCGGAAGATTTTAGATTCAACGCGATTGCTTGCGATCGATTATTTGCCAAAAACATTGATTGTATTGGGTGGTGGAATTATCGGATCGGAATATGCTAGTTTTTTTGCAGCACTAGGAACTGAGGTCACAGTTGTCGATAAGAGGGATCATCTATTGCCTTTGTTAGATCATGAGATTGGGATGCATTTGCAAAAGGCATTAAATTTGATCGGACTTCAGGTTTTTGGTAATAAGGAGCCAGACAAGGTTGAGTTGATTGATAATGATGTCCGGGTGACATGTAAGGACGGAACAGTGCTTCAAGCGGAGATGTTATTGTACGCGTTGGGAAGAGAAGCGAATGTCGATCAGTTGCATATAGAAAATTTAGGGATCGCGGTGGATCACTCAGGGTACATTCCTGTGAATGCATTATTTCAAACGATTGTGCCAAATATTTATGCGGCGGGGGATGTAATCGGCGCTCCTGGTTTAGCATCGACAAGTATGGAGCAGGGGCGGTTAGCAACAAGGCACGCATTCGGTGTCAAGACGCATCATTTTCCAGCTTTTTATCCGATTGGCATTTATACCATTCCCGAAATTTCTTCGTGTGGCTATACTGAAGAACAGTTGAAGGATTTAGGGTTTCGCTACGAGGTGGGCCGGGCATACTATTATGAGATTGCTCGGAATCAAATCAGCGGAAATGATCCTGGAATGTTTAAGATTTTATTCCATACGGATACACTTGAAATTCTAGGGATTCATATCATTGGCCAAGCGGCCACAGAAGTGATCCATATCGGACAGGTTGCGATGAGTTTTAATGCGAGGATCGATTATTTTATCGATCAGGTATTCAATTATCCAACGTATGCTGAAGGGTATCGGATTGCAGCATTGAATGGGTTTAACAAAGTCAAGCATAGAAAATAGGTCGAAATGGCAATTTACAACATTTCAGATGGCGATTCAAAGAAATCGGGAAAGGATCAAGGGGCGTCTTCTGTACGCATTCGGGATGTGTTTTTTTCAGGATTGATGGCGCGTCTGTTTTTCTTGATTTTATTGGTGGCAGATCTTCTATGGGTTCTCTATGCGGCTTTTTTAGTGACGTTTAGTGTCGTTTTGCAGCTCATTACATTTTTTAAAACATCATCGTTAAGAGAGTTCACTGCGTTCAGTTGGTTGAAACTCAAGCGCTCATTGGTATGCGGAATTTCTCTTTGTGTTGCGCTGTTTAGTCCAGCCTTTGGAATTATGATTGCATGCACCTACTTCTTAACTTATGATAAAGCGGGTATGGAAGAGGTTGTTCCGTCTTCTTTACAAGCTCACTTCAGCTTGAGTGCCATCGCTAAAGACAGTAGTTAGTTTTTTGTATACCCAACTCGGTCATGAACTTGG
>CAMAVL010000020.1 GCA_945861735.1 Chlamydia trachomatis | reverse complement strand
TAGTATTGAATAATACAACCCCATTTGCGCTATTCGATCCCTGGGGCTTTCACGCCAAAAAAAGTTTTTGTCTAATGTGACTTTGTCAAGGTAAGTGCAGAAATGCACTGAAGGTCCGAACATGAAAACAAAGAACAGAGCCAAACTTCTATGACAACAGATAATCGCAGAAAAGAGGAGCAATCCAAAGCTCAAACGAAAGAATCGAGAGAGAGTCTCGTACCTCTTTCGAACAGCGCGAAGGTTGACAAGACAGAGAGGAAAACCTCTATTCTACCTAGCAATCCGCCGTATACGGTTCCGTACGTACGGTGGTGTGAGAGGACGGGAGCTGAAAGGCTCCCTCCTACTCGATAAAAGATGGTTTTGGAAATGCCAAAAAGAACGATTTTAGCGAGCAAATGGAATTTCGAAAGAGGTCTATTGTTCCAGGCAGTTTTGTCTCACTTTTAGCCAGGAAAACGCCAACGCAAAATGAGCACCAAAAAAAACGATGACAGACTCTAAGGAACGAGCGTTTGTCACACCCTAGCCTTGTACTTTTCAATATGGTCCAAGAGATAGGGGTAAACGGAATTGGCTACATTGTCTTTGTCCGTTTCGTAATAAGCTCTTATGTGTTTTTGAATGATATTGATTTCATCAAATGTTAACAAATCCAAATTAAATAGCTTTCCTGTTTTTATCTGATTCTTTTCATATGTAGCATTTGTTGCAAATTTGAGTTGCCATTTTACGTTTTGTGGCAGGGAATCAAAATTCTGGTGTTCTTTGAGGTAATTAATTAAGGGATGATTGGATCCTATTTCATGGGGGTTTGTTCGTTTAGTATATCCTAGATGCGTCATCATGCTGCCGACCATATATTCGTGTTTTTCTTTGAAATTTTTATAAGGCGTTGGGATCACAAATCGCTTGCCGAAGTTCCCAGGTGTGCGTAGTCCTAAAGAACTGAGGAATAAATCAGGTAATTTTGATACATAAGAATCACTAGCATAGTCATTATATACAGAAAGGTGGGTTACCAATTCTTCTGCATCGATTAAGTTTTTTCTAGGAAGAGCATCTTGAAGACCAGGTCCTAATGGTAATGAATTAAAGCAATAGGCGCTATGGCGGTGTTTAAGTGCAACGTAAGATGCGATAGAGCCCCCAAAAGAAGTTCCTGTGAGGGTGATCTTTTTGCCTTTAAATTGTTCGAGTTTCAAAAGAGAATCGACAAAAGAAGCTGCCTGCTCGTAAATGGCCGGGTTGAGCCCAAAGATGTTTTTTATTACACTAACGACTTGGCTGGTACGGAGGTTTGTGTTTTTAATGGATTTTTCCCCCAGAATACTCTTGTAGGATTCTAAAGCGCCAAAGCCGATGACAATTTCATCTTCTTTTTCACTTAAACCCACCTTTAATCCAGATGAGGAATCGAGATAGCTATGTTCATAAGCTTTAAGAGAGGCGTGCTCAGGGATAGCGGGAAGAGTTATTGGGGAAATTGACTTAAATCCGAAGGGGGTAAGCCATTCTGTTTTGCCATTATGCACGAAGGCTGTTATGGCCCCATAGGGGAGGAGTTTTGCTGTATCATCCGGAGATAGTTCTTTTTGGAACCGAGATTGATAGCCTGATTTAAAGAGCTGTTCTTTAAGCGAGACATTTTTTCCAAAGATTTTTCGGAATAGAGCAAGAGGCGTGCGTAAGATCACTCCAGGGATCGACCAGCTTTTGGAACCGATATAGCGTAAGGGGAATGTAAATAACCAAACAATCGCCTTAAAAATAGCGATTGCAATTGCTTTGATCTTTTGAAGGAGAGGGATTTTTTTGTTTTCTGTCAGATTAACAACGCGTGAATAGGGGATAGGTAAGGACTTACATTCTTCAACAATAATGGCAGTAAGAGGCGGCACTTTCACCGTGTAGTTAGTGTGCGTTGGCGCTTCATGCGTGCTGACAAGTCCACTATTCGGTGCTTCTTCTCCAAATTCCGTATGATTAGAGTTGAAAATCTCTTTGGGAAGGATCACTTGGGTCCCTTCTTTAGGTTTAGGAATGGTGATTGTTATGGATTCTTCTTGTTGAGAGAAGTTGTGAAAACAGGCAAATGTCGACCCATCGGATGCGTGGCGTCTAAATGCGTGAATGACTTTGGCAGGATCATCAATCCATGTGAGATCGTTTGCATTTTGATCAAACTCGTGGAATGCTTTTTTTGTTTGATAGATATGATTGAGTTCCGCCTGCATCGTTAATAGCTGCTTACGGCGAGGATCTTCCATATCAGTGCTATCCATCAATCCGCTAGGGTTCCTTTGATTGAGAGTTTTGTCCCATTCAAGAAAAGTATTCCAGTGAGTGGAGCTAGCAAGTTCATTGCCCATGAAGTTCAGTTTTTTACCGGGGAAGCAGGTCATGAAACTCAAAAGCGTTTTCAAATTGCGATGCCGTTCATCAATGTCGGAAATGCCAGGGGTTTTGAGAAAGAGAGAGGCCTGTGCTTTTTTGTCCTCATCATGACCTTTGACCTCATCATGACCAATAAAGAGGAGTTGAGTTGCGTTAGGGGTGCCCTTATCAGATTCGAGAATGCCCTTTAAGGTATCGTAGTGTTTGCTTCTTTCAGCTATAGGTAGAGTGAAATAGTTTCCGATAGTAATTCCTTTCCAACCTACATTATATCTCATATCAAAGTTGTAGCCATTATGATGCAACGGGCGAGAGACGTCCGTGTTGCCGGAGTATTCTTCCGCAATTGTAAAGGCTCCTGGACATTTGCTATGGACTACGTGATTTAAGTCTTTAATGAAGAGCTCAGCTGATGCGTGATCTTCTGTTGAAAGAAGACTGCGCACGCAATCGACTCTAAGACCGTCGATGTGCATCTCTTTAAGCCAGAAGTAGGCGCTTGAAATCAAGAATTCGCGGACATCTTTTTTAGAGAAATCAAAGTGATGACTGCCATATCCAAACGCATGTTTGCGAACACTGACACTGTATTTAAGTCCGCTTGCTTTGAAGTAGGGGTCTAAACCAAAATCTCCCTTTGCAAAGTGGGCTGGGACCCAATCCAAAACGACGCCAATGCCATTTTGGTGAAGATGATCAACTAAGAATTTAAAGTCGTCGGGAGTTCCCATCCTGTGAGAGGGGGAAAAATATCCAGAGACTTGATATCCCCACGATTCTTCACAGGGGTGTTCTAAAATTCCCATGAGCTCAACGTGGGTGTAGTTTTGTTTTTTACAGTAACTGGCAAGCTTATAGCTAAGATCTCTGTAATTCAGCGGCTGTCCATCTCTTTTTTCCCATAGAGCAGGATGAATTTCGTGAATGTTAAGGGGAAGAGATTTTAATTTGGAAGCAGCTGGTCTAGCTCCTACCCATGCTGCGTCATTCCATGCGTGCGATGAGGCTGTAACACAAGAGATAAATGGATTGCTTGGATTTGTTTTAGTCGGAGTAAACGCTCTTGCGTAAGGATCGGAAACAATTTTTCCATCGACTCGGAACTGATAGCATTGACCTTCTTTGAGGCCTGGAACAGTGAGCTCCCATTTGCCAGAAGCATTTTTTGTGAGGGACTGTTCAGAAGAGATGCTTTCATCGGCATTGAGAAGGACTAGATGTACATGGCTAGCTTGAGGTGCAAGTGTTGAGAAATAAACGCTTGTTTCTTTTAAAAAGGATCCGAACTGTTCATGCGTTGTGAAGTTGACATTCTTGCCATAGGGCATAGGAACTTGGCTTCTAAAGTTAAAACGGGGGTCCTTATAGAGTTTAACGAGATGTTCACTAGTATGGTTTTCATTGTAGAAAGCAGCGAGGTATTTTTCATCATTAATGACTTTAGATAAATAAGGTTTTGTTTCGCCTTTAAGATGGCGATTAAAAAGAGAGGCGATGACATGGTTCTCTTCTTGATTTGTACGCGACTTTTTGCGATGAATCGCATGTTGATACACTTCAATATAGCGTTTAACGGGAGATACCAATGAAGAAAGTGCATCAGGAGGTGTTGCCCAGCTCGAGTTCTTTGCATTTTCCATCACGCGTTTAAGGCGCGTATTTTTTTCTTGGGGTGAGAGACCTTTCCAATACCGAATAGCCTCTTGGACCACATGGGAAGCACTCTTGTTTGAGTTGCCTTGTCTTTCAAATAAAAAACCATTAAATTTTTCAGAATTTTTATCTTCATCAATCGTGTCTATGAGGCCGCCTGTATTAGAACCGATTGTCAGGGCTCCAAACATCCAACCTTCAAATTGAACAAGACCACACGGCTCAAAACTCGATGGGACATAACCAAAATCGGTAGCTGCTCGAACCACTGAGCCAATTCCAGGGCGCTGAACAGTGTTGTCGGTGTTGAGAATCCCCTGTTGAAAAAACAATTTGCCTTTATTTGGATCTTCCGTTTGTTTGTGATCGCGTAAGAATAAAACGCCTTGCTTATATTTTTTCTCTAAACGATTCAGAATGCTTTTCGACACATCATCTTCTCCTATTCCCATACAGATAAATTGAGCCCCTTCCTTTAAAGCTGCTTCAATACATTCTTCAAATTTATCGATCCCTTTTTGATAGGAACAAAGTCTTCCAACAAATGTGATAATCGGTTTGGAACAATCAAATGTAACTTTTGGTAGATACTTAGTAATCCATTGCTGTAATTGATCTTTACTTTTTTGTTTTTGGCTTGTGATATCACTATCTGGTCCATAAGATAAATCAAGCGGCTCCTTGGTCGTAATATTTTTCCATTCCATAAGGGGTTTATTCTTCTCTGGATTCCAGTCATCTGGGGTGATTCCGTTAATGATTCCAACGACTTTGCCTAACTTTGCAGCATCTCTAACCGCAAAAGAAATCCCTTCTCCAAGGAGCTTTTCTTGTGCTTCTTCACCAAATCGCTTTGAAACGGTTGTCACCATGTCAGCTGTTTTTAGAGCGAGGATGAACAGGTTGTCATTCGTATCGGTAATCCCGGCCTCAATAAAGTCCGAATCATCGAGCCTGCCTTGAGCTGCGCGCATGTTGTTGTGAAATGTGAAAACAACAGCCGGAAGAGTTCCATTCTTCCATTCATCGGGATGATTTTTTTGAAGGGCTAATGCAACACCCGCAACGTGCCAGTCGTGTAGATGGAGCACATCAGTGCCTTGTTTATGAATGAGGTCTGCTGCAAGAGAAGAGAATGTGGCAAACCTAGAAGATTGGGCGGCATCGTAAATATAGGCGTTTTCTTGTTTGTTAATAGGAGTAAGGAGTTCAAAGCTTGGGTCTTCAATAAAAGAACACTGAATGCCCTCCTCTTCGAGTTGATAAACTTTGTATTGTTTTCCTTGATTGTTTGTATGTATTTCTGGAACTACATTATTTAATTTTATGAGAATTTTGGAATCAAGATGGCTGAATTTAGGATAAATGAGGCGAACTGTAGCATTGGGATGTTCTTCTTTGATCCCTCGAGAGAGTCCATTAATAGCCTCTCCAAGTCCTCCTATTTTGTAAAGTCCTTTATATTCCGCTCCGACCATCGTAACGGTAAAATCAGCTTTGAGTTCAGGCAAGGTAATGGCGGTTGCTTGAAGTCTTCCAAGAGAGGTGTTGTAAATGACCTGCTTGTCGTCTAGAGGATTTAAGGAAGAAAGCTCGGAGAAAACTTTGTCATTGTGCTGAATGTTTTTGAGGGTATCCGAATTAACCCCATGAGAATTAGCACAGAGGTAGTCATAAGCCGAAACCTGTATCTGAATGAGGCCATTGAGCTGATCGATCAAGCAAGGGTGGAGTGTGCTTTTAAGGAGGATTTTAGGATCATTTTCTAATTGCACATTCGGATATTGAAGGAGGAGGGTTTTTTTTAAAGAAATTTTAAGAGTTTCGGGAAGGTTCTCAAAATGGTGAATGAGCTGTGACGTGTTTAAATTTGAATTAATAAGGAGCGTTTTGAATTGAGTGAGTTCCTTTTCCAGCTGTTTCAATGTATGGCAATGGAGGTAATCAAGCCCCAGCTGGACCTGTTTCTGGACCGGTTTAGTGACGTCTTTAGAGGGGCCTCTGCTATCTAGAAACAGGTGTGGAGAGGCTTTAAAATGGATGACATTAGAAAGTTTATTAATTACCCGGTGGGTTAGGGCATTGGCTTGAAAGAGGGCGTCGATTTTGTTAAAATTTTTATTGAAAATTTTAGCAACGCAGTTAAGGATCTTCCAAATGACAATATTGATTCTTGATAATGTTTTTGTTTTTAAATTAGCCTGGGCTTGAATGAGTGGTTGTAGGTTCCCATCGGTAGTTAGTAATGTTTTTAAGTTGCCAACAGAGAGAGTTGTGGCAATAGAAGAATTGAGTTCTTCTGTTTTTCTCTCCAGAAATGAGCGTTTTTTGGTCGTAGGCTTATCATAGGAGTGGTGAAAAATATTTTGAAGTACAGAAGTGTTGCTCATAGTTCTCCGATGTTATTACTTACTTTCAGTTATTATACTTATAATGTTGTATTAAAAGAAATGGAGATATTGTTTTAATTAATGAGATTTATTATTTAATATTATTTTTCGAGAAAAAAATATCTTTCCAATGATAAAAATCGAGTAGTCCGTCAGTCGATCTGCCTAAAATATGGTAGGCGATAAAGAGGGCTTCAATCGAGGCGAGCCCTCGAGAGGGATCGGGACAGTCATTCTGGCGACGGGGGTAGGCCGTTTGAAATATCGACGGAATGCTTCTCAGCGTAAACTGTTGGGGTTGTGGTAGTTGTTGAAACATCGTATCGGTGTGGCGCCAAGTGCCGTCGATAAGAAATAGCCCTAAGCCCCGATCTGCTTCCGTTAAAGGAGGGGCTCCTAAGCTCAAAAGAATATAAGAAGAAAGATCTGGAAGAGGCTGAGCCAGGGGGTAAGTGAAAAATTGAAAATCAGGCCTCGTTTCCAGTCCGCGCAAGCTGCATTTTTTTAAATTTTCTTTGCGGTGTCGCAAAATAATAGTATGAGGAAATAACAGCATTTATTATAGATAGGTTTTAGATTTAAAAATGGAATCGATTTTATGTTTTCGCTCAATAAAATCAAAACGTTTTCTGTTTTATTTCTTTGTTTTGTCTTAAGAGCTCTTGAAAGCGCTCCTTTAAGCCCTTGGCTTTGCGATGAAATTGAGGCAATTTCTACCATTCAAGCGACTCAAAAACCGATGATTATCGCTTTTCTAGGCGATGGTTGGTGCCCCTGGTCAAATAAATTTGCGCAAGAGATTTTGGATAAGCCTGAATTTTTTGAAGCACTTAAGAAAGATGCCGTTCTCTTACATGTTC
Source organism: Chlamydia trachomatis (assembly GCA_945861735.1). Lineage (GTDB taxonomy): Bacteria > Chlamydiota > Chlamydiia > Chlamydiales > Rhabdochlamydiaceae > CAMAVL01. The sequence continues at coordinate 8,953 of CAMAVL010000020.1, read as the reverse complement.
CATTAAAGCAGAACATGTCGACCCATCTCCAAGAGCTCCTGCATGTAGATCGACCAGCCACGCTATTGATTACAGATTCCAATGGAGAGGAGATTGGGCGATTTGGTTTTTTGCCAATTGCCCCAAAAGATTATGCAAGGCGGATTTTACATTTGATCCGCTGCTTTAATGAGATTAAAGCCTTCATGGATAGCCCCCCGCTTCAGTATGACGAAGAGGCCTATCAGCTCATCTATCGAAAATCGCAGAAATTGAGCACCCCGTTTTATAAGAAAAAAATCATTCAAATGGGCATTGAAAAGGGGAATAGCTCCTTCTTCCTTCTCGAAAAATACTGCACTCTTCTAGAAGTACTATCTCCTAAACACGTCCTTGTCAAAAGCTTGCGTCAAGAGATTCTCAAAAAAGAGCCTGAAATGCAGTTAGATCTAGCAATGATTGAATTTCAAAAGCTTGGCGCAGCAGTGCGTTTAGGTGAAGACTTGAAAACTTCTATTGAACCTCTTTTAGCTTATGTCAAGCAGTTTGGAGGGAAAAACAAGGAAGGGGTTTCCAGGGCAGAGATCGCGATGGCCCAATATCTCTTTATGAAAAATGACACCGATGGAGCCCTAATCCATGCAGAAAAAGCCTATGCAGCGGGAGCTGGCCGAGTCAAAGCAGAAGCCAAGTCTCTTATCAGTCACCTAAAGGCGCTTAAACAATGAATGCTACATGGAAAAGAGAATGTTCTGCAAAAAGAGGTGTGATTTGTGGCACGGATCAATCTCTTGAATGGATCCTTCCTTGGTGGTGGTCCCGTTATAGCGCATACAATACATTTCCTGTCACATTCTGCGATTTCGGCATGTCGCAAGAGGCCAAAGCCTGGTGTCAAGAGAGGGGAGAGGTTGTTTCCATCCTATTTGATCGCAGCGCTGTGACTTCCATCGAAAACATTGCGCCAGATAAAGTCGCTTCTTGGGAAGGAATTTATGGAAAAGGGATTTGGCAAGGGCGCCCCTATTGGTTCCAAAAACCCTTTGCCTTTTTGGAATCGCCTTATGAGCGCTCCATCTGGATCGATTTAGATTGTGAAATCCTTACATCGATTGCTCCCCTATTTGAATATTTTGAAAAAGAAGCGGAACTTGGCATTGTGCGCGATTTTCTCTTTTCCCACCTTCCACGATTTCATCCAGAAGTGGCTTATAACAGCGGGATCGTTGTCTTTGAGCACGGCTCAAAGCTCATTCAAACCTGGGCAGAAGAAGCCCTACGATCCAATCACCTGTTTTGGGGAGATGATCCTCTATTAGCCCACCTCATCAATACATTGCGCATCCCCGTCATCGAGATTCCAGAAATATGGAACTGGCGCCTCTCCCAAGGATTTAACCTCAACGTCAATATCGTGCATTGGACAGGGACTGGAGGTAAAGGCTATATTCGCGAAAAAGGGGGCATTAAGCCCCTCTTCGATCAGTTTTATCAATCGATAGGCCTTGCATGAAACTAGAAACGACAATTCAAGATTGCATCAATTTGCCGTCTCCAATTGCCATTTCTAGTGTGAAATGGGCCAGAAAACCCACACAAGAAAGAGGGATTATTTGTGGAGCGGATAGCTCCCAAGAATGGCTTCTTCCCTGGTGGTGGGAGCGCTATAGTGCAGAAAATGCCTACCCTGTTACATTTTGTGATTTTGGCATGTCCCAAGAGGCAAAAGAGTGGTGTACAAAGCGGGGAGAAGTTATTGCAATTCCCTTTGATCCAACCCTTGTCACCCCCTATGAGGATGTAGACCCCCTCCTTGTCAAGCAATGGGAGACATGCTACACGAGTACCGTCTGGGATTTTAGGCCCGTCTGGTTTAAAAAACCCTTCGCCCTGTTGCAATCACCCTACAAACGAGGGGTTTGGCTCGATTTAGACTGTGAAATTCTCCAATCGATTGAACCCCTGTTTGAATTCTGCGGAGCTCAAGAGCAGTTAGGGATCATGCGAGAATTTACATGGCAACATCTTCTAAAGTTTGATCCTGCCATTGTGTACAATAGTGGAGTCATCGTGTTTGAGCATGGGGCTCCGATTATCGAACAATGGGCTGAAGGATCGGTGACATTGAATCATCTGTTTTGGGGAGATGAGGTGCTTCTATCTCATTTGATCCAACAGATGCAACTCGATGTTTTTGAGCTTCCAGGAATTTACAATTGGCGCCTCTCTCAAGGGATGAATCTCAACGCAGTCATTGTGCATTGGCTAGGAGGGGGAGGCAAAAGCTTCATCCGGCAGTTTGGAGGGTTGAAGCCCTCGCTCAGAGAGTTTGTTGGTGGGGTGTAACAGACTCTAAGGGACTAAGCGTTTGTTGCACCTCAGGTTGTGGGTAAAAGTAAATTTTCTCATTCAAAAAGTCAATAAAGACGACTTGTGACTCTAGAAATTCCATACCCGCAATGGCGTCGATTGTTCTAGGCAGTTCTGCCTCTCGAAAGGTGAATGGTCCCAAATTATTTCCTGCAATTTCAAAAAGGTCAGATTCAGGATGTTGAGTAAAATCAATGGAAAAAAAGGAGGGGGTCTCCGATTCGGGATCTATTAAAAAAGAGGATAAATTATCGGGTTCTTTATGAATGAGATTAAACGTGGATCCTGTATCTAATACGAAGCGATGGCAACCTGAATTTGTAATAGCGTTGAATTCGATAAAACCATGATTTAGGATCAGATCCGTTTTTACAAACTGATCCGTTGGGTACCCTTCTCCTTGAAGAGTTTCTAAGCTATCACAAAATGCAATAATGGACTTTGAAAAATCCAATAAGACATTTGTCTTTGAAAAAGGCTTCCAGCCAACCCTGGCTAAAAATGGAGAGTGTTCTGTTTTCGAGGATCTAACGATAAGATCATGTTCAAATTCAGGATTAATTAGATCAGCCGAGAAATCACAAAAGGTCAGTTCGCCAATTTTCATCTTTGGGATTTTATACATTAAATTTCTGTATTGTTTTCCTCGAATTCCATAAGAGATTTGAGATCCTGCGGGTAATTTATTAGGGATTCTTTCTAGAACTTCTTCTGGAAGACTTAGGAGCCCATTAAATCCTAAGTCCAGATTGCCTTGAAAACAAATTCCTTCAATTTCCAAGTCTATAGAAGGAATGCGAGCCTCCAATGGTGTAACGGGAATACTGTAAAAATATGTTCCGCGTAAGCTAAAATGATCACATGGTTTAGGTTCGTTTTTTGGCTCATTTGTCCACAAATGCAGCATGACCGCCAGCCCTGCAAAAGAGGGAATGATGAGGCTCAATTTTAATTTTTTGTTCATTTTTGTTTTATTTTTTCCTTGCCTACCTCAGCATCATAGGAATATTCGCCTTTTCCGTTTGTTTCAACACCACCTTTCGCATAATTGCCGTCTTTATCTTTGGCCTTTCCCTCGACATAAAATGTTACGTCAGACCCGTTAGTACTTACTCCTGCCCTACCCTCATATTCAATATCTCGATCGGATCCTCGATCGGACCTTCTAATAAGAACAATCTCAAGGTCATAAACACCTTTTTGAGAGATTTTTTCGCGATAGAGAACTTTGGAACGATTTCGGGGTTTTATATGCTGCAGCTTAACCGATTTATCAATACTTCGAATACAAATGATATCTGGGGGAGTCTGGGATAGGGTGTGAATAAGATCACTGGATATTTCATCTTCACCTAAATTTTCTTCAATGAAACCTCCGACAGATGATTCAACTAAAAAATCATCAAGATTTACTCGAGGTTGCAACTGAAATAACTGGATACTATCCTCAAAATAGGCTAATTGAGTCTCGTTATTTGTTAAATTTTTGAGTGTTTCAAGTAAAAAGGCAGAGCAGTTTTCGAAAGAGTTTTTGATTAGTTGAAAGCATTCTGGATTTAAGGAAGAAATTGAACTCAAGAGAGTAACGCTCTCATCCAACTCGCTAAGTGAGTTGTTGTAGGCCTCTAAATAATGTTCGTTGGATTCATTTTCGCTTAAAACCCAAGGCATCAGGGTTGCTAATTGATAGGTTTTTTCTTCTATCCCAGACAATAGTTCTTGAACATTAACAGTCTCTAGATGAAAGGATGTTTCCGTTGGATTTGGGCTAGAATACGCAACGAGATTGTTCTGAAAAGGGAAGATAGAACTTACAAAAAAAACTGCTAAGCTGAAAGGAACTTTCATAACGCCTCCGTTGTTTTGGAAAAAAATAAGAGTGATTATTTTCTCAAAAATAAGCAAGAAAAAAATAATCCGTAGATGCTCGGATTTAAAGCCTTTGCCAAGAGGTGACTTGAACCAAGTTCTTCGTTAACAAAAGTAACCCATTAGGCTATACTTTAAGTATTTGAAGAATTGGAAGAAAGGATGAAAAACGGACGACACTGTCGTCAGAAATTAGCCAATCACACAATGTGGCCCGCCTTGTCGAAGTGCGAGGATCCTCTTGAAAAAGTTAAAACCGAATGAAATGCTGTAGTACAGAAGGATCATCAAATGACTCCAAAAGAAAAGCTGAAAGTAGTCGTAGATTATGCTCCTAGTCAGGCTGATAATGACATTGTAAGAGAAGGTATCATTGCATCTAATGAAAATATAGTAGGTGAGCGAGATAAAGCATTTTCCATTTTTTTGAAAAACGATTCAGGTAAAGTTTTCGGCGGAATACAGGCGTTCCTAGATACGGAGTCAGTCTACATCGACGTATTATGGGTTGGGGAAAGCCTCCAAAAACAAGGGTATGGTACAAAACTGTTAGGTGCAGTGGAACGAGAAGCCATCGAAAATGGATGCAGTTTTTCTCTAGTGGATACCTGGGACTTTCAGGCTGAAGAGTTTTATTTGAAAAACGGGTATGAACGGATAGGGGAAATTAAAAATTATTGGCATGGTCATTCAAAAATATTCCTTAGAAAAAACCTATGAAAGGAAGTCAGCTTTAAAGCGTTTGCCAGGAAGTAACTTGAACAAGTTCCTTGGGAATTTCAAACAAGAAGCGGGATGGATTAGTCGCTAATTCCTTGCCCATTTTTTTGCGTTTGCGCGCCATGCTTAAGGTAAGATGTTTTTTAGCGCGCGTCATTGCGACATACATCAAACGTCTTTCCTCTTCCAATCCCGTCTCCATCAAGCTCTTTTCGTGCGGGATGATATGATCCTCTAGACCTACGAGATAGCAGGCTGTGAATTCAAGTCCTTTTGCGCTATGAAAAGTCATCAAATTCACCTTATCTTCCTTTTGTCCCTTTTCATGGCGGATCATTTTATCTTCGTCGAGAAGGGTCGTGCTTAAAAAGTCAGAAAGGGAAACCTCTTCTTCTAATCCTTGAGAGGACATCTCTTCTTCGTAGATTGCTAATGTGTCGATGCAATGGGCGACGTTTTCCCATTTGAAATCGCGCATTTTTTCACTCTTGACCTCTTCCGTAATCGATTTATTGTAGTCGATCTCGTCAATGAGCCAAGAAAGGGCCGTATTAAGCGGACGAGCGGAAAATTTTTCACGTGCTGTATTCATAAGTGAAACGAAAGAGCGAATGCCAGTTAACGCCCGATCGGAGAGCTCATCTTTCATCTGAGAGGATAGGGGAGAGGCGATCTCTTCTAAGATATTCCATAAAGGGGTGTCATGAGCGCGATTGAGTTGCGTCAAGGAATCGAGTGTTTTGTCGGAAATGCCCCTGCGAGGGACATTAATGATGCGCAGCAGCGCTTCTTGATCAAGTGGATTATCAATGGCTTTGAGGTACGCGATGATATCTTTAATTTCTGCGCGCATCGCAAATTCCGTTCCCCCAAATACCTCATAGGGAATTCCTCGCACCCATTTGCCATCTTTTTCAAAAACGGTCTGCATGAGAGAAAGTTCAAAGGATCTCGCGAGGATGTTAGAGCGATAGAGGATTGCCATCTCATTCCAGGGAACACCTTGCTCTTTGCGCAACTTGACCATTCTTTGAATCACCGACTGTGCTTCATCGATATCTGTTGGCGCGTGAAATAAAGTGATCAAGTCTCCGGGTTCGGCTGTGCTCCAAAGTTGCTTTATATGCCGCTCCGCATTATTGGCGATGATCGCATTGGCTGCATTTAGGATGGTAGGTGTTGAGCGGTAGTTTTGCTCGAGCTTAATGACTGTTTTGGATTCAAATTGGAGGATGTTTTTAATCTCAGCGCCTCTCCACCCGTAAATGGACTGATCATCATCTCCGACAACGCATAAATTATTATGTGTGGTTGAAAGAAGCTTTGCCAGTCGATACTGGATGGGATTCGTGTCTTGATACTCATCAATCATGATGTAAAGGTAGCGGTCTTGATATTTTTTTAAGATTGCGGGGTGTTCTTCTAGAAGTTGAACGGTGAGAGACAAGAGGCTGTCAAAATCGACCGCATTGTAAGCGCGCATACATGTCTGGAGGCGTTTAAATAAATCCGAGCTAAATGTATCGTGCCAGGTAGGGTTTTCTGCCGAGACCTCTTCAGGAGAGATCCCTCGCGCTTTGGCATAACAAATCTTCGTATAGGCATCCTCAATTGAGGGGAGCTCCCCTTCATGCTCGAGCATATTGCGGACTAATTGCGTCGTGAGGCGGCGGGTGTCCTTTTCGTCGTAGAGGCTAAAATTGGCTGTATAGCCCAAATGATGGATCTCTTTTCTGAGGATTTGCATGCAGAAGCTATGAAAGGTGCTTAGAGTAACGAGCTTGGCTACTTTTTTGTCGATGAGCTTACTCACACGCTCCCGCATCTCCCTCGCCGCCTTATTTGTAAAGGTAAGACCTAAAATGGAAGAAGGGAGGACCCCAACGTTTTGGACAAGGTGGGCTATCCGGTAGGTCAAAACGCTTGTTTTACCGCTTCCAGCACCAGCTAGGATAAGGACCCTGCCGTCGGTTGCTAGTACGGCTTCTCTTTGAGCGGCATTTAAGTGGGGGTAGGTCATGGATTAGATGGAGCGAATTTTGTTAACGATTTGCGAGAGGTCATTTAAAATAATGGTTTTATCTACTTTTGTAGAAGGCTTGCGAGGGAATACGTTGATCTCCAAATTGCAAGGTAAGGTGGGGTAGAGTTCTCGAAAGGATTCTCTTACTAATCTTTTGAATCTGTTGCGATCGTGGGATTTCCCGTGGCGACGAGAAACCGTAAGCCCGAGTCTTGGGCAAGGGGATCTCCCTTTTCTAAAATCAACAGACAGCCATTCTCCTAGAAGACGGCTGCCGTTTTTAAGAAGATTTTTAAAGTGGGACCGGTTGACAATGCGCGCAGACTTAGGGAATTTTAAGCGGTCGTGAGCTTTTTGCGTCCGATGCGGCGTCTGCGGTTGACAATCTTGCGTCCGTCTTTTGTCTTCATTCTCTTGCGGAATCCACATGCGCTTTGCCGTTTTTTCTTACTAGGTTGATAGGTGCGTTTCATTTTAGGTCCTTGAAATAAATGTCTTAAAAAATTTAACGCAACTATACCGGAATAGAGCAGAAGTTTTCAAGCGCGAATTTTTAAAATATTTACTTGCTGCTTGGGGCTTTAAAGTTTTTCAGATCTTCTTGCTAAGAAATCCCTGTATTGAGTATAACATAGCCTTTGAAGTTTAAAATCCTAATCCTAAGGTTTGTCATGAAAGTTAAAGCTTCCATTAAGGCTGATCCTTCTAAAGGGGATAAAATTGTACGCCGCTCAGGCCGCGTGTATGTGATTAATAAAATAGATCCTAACCGCAAGCAGAGACAGAAAGGTCCTGCTCGTAAAAAGTAACGAGAGAATAATGGCAACAAAATCAGCAATTTCAAAACAAAAACGACGTCAGCGGCTTGTAAATTTAAAATGGAACAAGCGCCAAGAATTGAAAGCGATTATCCTTGATATGGATAAGAGCGAAGAAGAACGTCATGACGCTAAAACATCTTTGAACAAGATGCCGAAGAATTCATCTCCTGTTCGTTTAAGAAGCCGCTGCCAGTTAACAGGCCGTGCGCGTGGTGTTTTGCGTAAATTCAAGCTTTCCCGCTTGTGTTTCCGTGAGATGGCAAACAATGGATTGATTCCAGGCGTTGTAAAAGCGAGTTGGTAATTTCTTTTGTCCCTTCTAAAAATCGGTTCTCGCGAATGAGAGCCGATTTTAGTTAGCTTTTAGAACTTTCTCGAAGCAGTGCCAGTCGGCAAGATCTTCATTCCAAACGTATGTTTTGACATCCAATTTTCCCTCTTTCCAAGCAGAGCCCAAAGCATTTAAGCTCATGGGACCATATTGCTGATCGGCAGCGTCGAGATAATACCAAAGCTTGTTTAGATATTTGGAATCGAGAACTTCCAAAGAATCGGGAGTGCTCGGCTTTGGAGGCTCAACTTTTTTTATAGCAGTGGATTTTTTAAGAATCGGCAGGATAAATAGAGTAATGAGTCCAAATATGCCAAATAGTAGCCCTAAAGCAAACCAAGTATAAGGATTTCTTCCCCGTTTCTGCGCATAATGGTAGGAAGCGGCTCCAATGATGAAGCATAAGACAATGGCTAAAATTTTTTGCATGAATTTCTCTATTTGATTTCTATAGATAGGTTATGCAAGAAGTCTATTGAAGATAGGGGGTTCTCAGCAAGAGAAATCACGCCATGTGCGACTTATCTGAAAGTGGCGACCTAAGGGACAGGGCAAAAATAAATGCTGCATTTTCGGCCGAGCGAGATGTCCTAGATGCAGCGATCGATGACGAGGGAACAGTTTTTTCTATTCCCAAGGAAACGGGCGCTGCAGATAGGGCATCGCAGCCGGCCGAAAGTGTAGCATTTATTTTTCCCCTGTCCCTTAGGTCGGGTGTGATTAAAATTTGACCCCATTTATACTGCAGTCGGCCTGAAACTTGGATTTGGACCTGCGCGAAAGCTCCCGCGGATCGTCGATCATAAGTCGCAAAATATTAACAATATAGGGCGACTTATG
>CAMAVL010000019.1 GCA_945861735.1 Chlamydia trachomatis | reverse complement strand
ATTTGGACCTGCGCGAAAGCTCCCGCGGATCATCGATCTTAAGTCGCCCCATATTAACAATATGGGGCGACTTAAGATCGACGATCCCCGGGGCTTTGGCGCGGTCCAAATCCAAGTTGCTGACCGAGTTGGGTATAAAGACAATCTTTAAATTTTCAGGAGTATGTTCATGTCAACCTCGTAGAAAATGCGAGAAAAGCGTTATACTCAGGACACTATGAAATAAGATTTTTACCTCGACAAAGTCGCATTAGACTCTAAGGAATATCAATCATGCCCATTGGAAATAGTTGTTTTTTCTCTCCTTTTTCTAAATCTCGCGTCACAGAACAATACAAATCCGCCCTCCTGCTACAATTTCTCATCGATGAGATTTTAAAAACACATCAGGCGCATTTAACATCAACCCCCTTTGAGCAAATCCTCTCCTATGATGCCCGTTTTTTTCCCTATGACTGGGCTCATACCAATGGGCATCTCAATAAAGCAGAGGAACATATTTCTTTACTCCGCATTGCTTTTCCTAAATTCAAGAAGGCAACCACCCAATTAGAAAAAATATTAAACTCGCTGATCACGTCTTTAAAGCAAAAGCCTTCTAAAAGAGAAGATTTCCTGCCTCAAGGCCTCCAAAACATCTACTCTCTTACCGAAAAACTCATTGAGGATTGTAAAGAAGAAGAGAATGTGATCTTTTTTCTCTTAAAAAACCAAAAAGAGATCGACGCTTTAATGGGAAAATCCCATTTACACATCTTTCTTCTCGCGCTTCATCCCGAAGGACTTACCTCTTTAAAAGAACAACTATGCGATCATTTTCACGACCGTGGCTTTTTTTCTGTGATCCCTGAATTAAAAAAGTTAATTTCTACATTGGAGTTGAAGAATGCTTGACACATATAGAAAATTACTTCAAGACACTCTCTCCTTTACACAAGAGAGTGCTGCTGGATCTTTTGTTTTAGGACATTCCAGCGAAACTCAATTTTTCTCAAAAGCAACTAAAAAACCAATCATCCTAAAAACGGCAGTTCGAGATGGTAAAGTGATGCCTTTTGATTCAGAATCTTGCATCACTTTGCCGTCTCCAATCGCCGTTCCCAGGATGACCATTGCCTCCTTCCAAAGCATGAGCAAAGCCGATAATCCTGGGGTGACTCCGACGCAATTAAAAACCGATTCATCAGGACCAAAACCCCAATCCAAAGAATCTTCCCATTTAGAAATCAAAAGAACCCTTCAAAAGATTGCCCCTAGACTCTATCTCATCGATCAGATTCCTGATGACGCTCTAGCGCAGCGTCTCGCATCTGCCTGGAAAGAGAGAATTGAAGGTGTCGATGTGGTGGTATTAGTCCTTGAGCAATCGGACGAAGAAATGCTATTTATAAAAAATTTAGCGAAAGCCATCCATTCTGAATTGTTACCTACACGGATAATTACAGGCGGGCGGCTCGAACAGGAAAATCGATGGGATCTCTTTTTAGAAAAAAATGCATTCCGTCTAATCATTGCCTCAAGTGGGATCCAAAACTATCCCAACCTCCTGCGTCACTCTCAAGACCAACTATTTTTAGGTAAAACACCCTTCATTGCTTTATCTCCCGCCGCAGTATATAATCAAGCTAAAGAGGAAAAAGCAACTCTGTGGAAAAAAGTATGTCAGATACTAAAGAATCCTCCCCCCGTTTTGCCTCCGTCATCCTAGATGATGCGATCGATCAAAGCCTCGATTACCTCATCCCTCCCCATCTAGAAAGACTCGCCTCACCTGGCATCCGCGTTAAGGTGCATGTACGAAATTCCGAAAGAAGTGGAACCATTCTCTCGATTAAAAGCTCTACAGAAATCTCTAAAGTACAATCTATTTTGGAATTAATTTCAGAAACCCCATTCATTGCTCCTGACCTTTTTCAACTAGCTGAGTGGATGGCCAAATATTACGCCTGTTCCCTACGTAAAGTACTCAAATCGATTCTCCCGCCGAGCATTCGCGGTAAAGTCCAATATAAAGAGCAACTTTTTGTTAAATCCACCCTCTCTCAGAATGCTCTAGTCACCCTCTGCGAGAATTTAAGAAACTCCTATCCCCTACAAGCTCAGATCATCGATGTTTTATTAAAAAACCCAAAAGGAATCCTTTTAAGTGAGCTAATTGAAAAATCTCAAACATCTAGATCCCCCATTAGCACCCTGATTAAAAAGAAAGTACTTCTCTGCCATAAAATACAAATCGAGCGCTCTCCCCTGCAGACCCAAGAATATTTTCCTACAAAATCTAAACGCCTCAATCAAGAACAACAAGATGCTTTAGATGCAATCCAAAAGGATTTAAGTTCCGCAAAATTCTCTCCAAGGCTCCTTTATGGAGTGACAGGAAGTGGAAAAACGGAAGTTTACCTACAAGCCATTGAATATGCTCTAAAATTGGGTAAAGGGGTGATTTTTCTCGTTCCCGAAATCGCTCTGACATCCCAGACAATTGAGCATTTGCGCAGTCGATTCAAAGAAAAGCTAGCGCTTCTCCACCACCGCTTATCCGATGGAGAGCGCCATGATGCATGGCATCAAATTCGGGATGGAAAAATCCCCATTGTCATTGGAGCTAGATCGAGTATTTTTGCCCCCATTCCAAATTTGGGATTAATCATCGTCGATGAAGAACAAGAATCCTCCTATAAACAAGGAGAAGAATCCCCCTCCTATCACGCCCGCGATGTTGCCCTCATGCGCGCAAAACTATCTGGGGCGACAATTATTTTAGGAAGCGCTACTCCATCCCTTGAAACCTATCACAATGCGCTCTCTTCCAAATACGCACTCAATGTCTTAAAACAAAGAGCTGACCACGCGCTCTTACCCACAGTCCATATCGTCGATATGAAAATCGAGTGCGATAAAAACAAAGGCTTCACCCTCTTTTCTGAAAAGTTAATTGATGGCATAAAAAAAAGAGTTGCAATCGGAGAGCAGACCATCCTCTTTCTCAATAGACGTGGCTACCACACATCTCAAATGTGCACCCGCTGCGCACATGTGATCCAATGCCCCAATTGCGATGTCAGCTTGACATTTCACTTAAGCGACAATCTCCTCGCCTGCCATTTATGCGATTATCGACTTAACGCCATTCCTAGATGTTGTCCTAAATGCCACGCAGAGGGAGATCTTAAATTTAAAGGGGTCGGAACCGAACTTGTTGAAAAAACGCTCCATGCCCTCTTTCCAGAGGTGAGAACATTAAGGCTCGATGCCGACACCACCCGCCATAAGGGAAGCCACGAACTCCTGTTCAAGCAGTTTAGAGCAGGAAAAGCCGATGTGCTCATTGGAACTCAGATGATCGCTAAAGGACTCCACTTTCCAGCTGTTACCTTAGTTGGCATCATCAACATCGATAGCACCTTACAAGTTCCCGATTTCAGAGCATCTGAAAATGTCTTTCAGCTCATTACCCAAGTCGCTGGAAGATCTGGAAGAGCTTCTATTCCAGGTGAGGTAATCATCCAAACAAAAATGGTCGATCATCCCATTATCCAGCTCGCTGCAAGACAACAATTTGAAGCATTTTACTCCCAAGAAATCGAGATCCGCAAACTCTTTAGTTACCCACCATTTTCTTATCTCATTAAATGCGTCTTAAGCGGATCAGATAAAGGCGCAACTTTGAAAGAAGCACACCATTTGCGCGAAACCCTCATCCAGAGATTTCCCCCATCGTCTGAATTTCTGCCCGTGATCCCCTGCGGCCATGCCAAAATTAATAATCAATTCCGCTTTCAGTTTCTGATCAAATCAGAAAAGAGAATCGGGGGGCAACTGACCCAAGATTTAAGAGATCACTACCGAAGACAAAGAGAATTTCGCCTCTTCATCGACATCGATCCCCTGTCTACTTATTAGACATCTTGCATAACCTCATTTGCTTGTTAAAATCGATCTTTTTTCGCCATTTAAAATCATGTCGATTCGCCTACACTGCGTGTATGTCTTATACTGCAGTCGGCCTGAAACTTGGATTTGGACCGCGCCAAAGCCCCGAGGATCGCCGATCATAAGTCGCCCTATATTGTTAATATTTTGCGACTTAAGATCGACGATCCGCGGGAGCTTTCGCGCAGGTCCAAATCCAAGTTCATGACCGAGTTGGGTATAGTTTGTGTATAAATAGTATGCAGAAAAATCATTATTCCCGCTACAATGGCAGAAAAAAAAACCCAGAAGGGCCTATGAACATCGTTGATCCAGATTACCAAAATCATGAAGAATTTCGCAACCGCTCCCAGAAACTCAAAGAGATCAAAGAGCTTGGGATCGATCCATTCCCCCACAAATTCTCTCCAACAGCGACAGCGCACGAGCTTCTCTCCCAGTATGAAAATAAAGAAATTGGCCATAGCGAAGATGCGGCAGCCGGGACAACCCCTCAAGTCATCGTCGCAGGACGACTGATCTTATTCCGCGCCATGGGAAAAAATGCCTTTGCCCACCTTCAAGATGAAACAGGTCGGATCCAGATCATGTTCAACAGAGAACTTACCCAAGTCGAGGGATTTACCCCAACCGAAGAGATGACTGCGATTAAATTCATCGAAAAAAAGATCGATCTCGGCGACATCCTAGGCGTTGAAGGACACCTCTTTTACACACAAAAGGGGGAACTTACCGTCTTTGCAAAGAAAGTAGTCCTCCTCTGCAAAACCCTCCTTCCCCTTCCCGATAAACACAGCGGCCTTGCCGATAAAGGGACCCGCTACCGCAAACGCTGGCTCGACCTCATCGCCCACCCCGATGTCATTAAAAACTTTCACATCCGCTCCCAGATCTTTCGCCTCATACGCGCTTATTTTGAACGACATGGCTTTTCTGAAGTGGAAACCCCTGTTTTACAAAACGTTTATGGAGGGGCTCAAGCGCGTCCCTTTACCACCCATCTTCATGCTCTGACCCAAGACATGTTCCTGCGCATCTCCCTTGAAATCCCTCTAAAAAAACTCCTCGTTGGGGGCATGCTAAAAGTTTTTGAAGTGGGAAAAGTCTTTCGCAATGAAGGGCTAGACCGCACCCATAATCCCGAATTTACAGAACTTGAAACATACGCCGCCTATTGGGATTACAATGACATGATGGTCTTTACAGAGAATCTCTTTGAAGAAGTTGCGCTTAAACTCTTTGGAACCACCCAGCTTAAAATCCAATCTGCGACCGATGGCATTGAACATACCATCGATTTGAAAACGCCTTGGAAAAGAATCACAATGAAAGAGAGTATCAAACATTATGGAAAAATTGATGTAGATCCACTCTCAGATGATGACATGCGCCGCCTCTTAAAAGAAACCGGCGAGGTCGACCCCAAAAAATTCGAAAAAGCACCTCGCGGAATCCTGATTGCACTTCTCTTTGAAGCCTTTGTAGAAAAGCACCTCATTCAACCCCATCACATCACCGATCATCCGATCGAGACAACACCCCTTTGCAAGCTCCACCGCAACCCAAAAGAGCGTGCAGAAAATATCGTTGAACGCTTTGAAACTTTTATTATGGGATCCGAGTTCTGCAATTCCTATTCCGAGCTCAATGACCCCGAGCTCCAAAGAGAGCTCCTTGTCAAGCAAGCAGAACAAAAAGCAGCAGGTGATGAAGAAGCGTCGCCTCTCGACGAAGAATTCATCGAAGCAATCTGCCAAGGGCTGCCCCCAGCAAGTGGAATGGGAATGGGTATCGACCGATTTGTGATGCTCTTCACAGGCGTTCATTCGATCCGCGATATCCTCTTCTTCCCTCTCATGCGTCCGGAAGAATAAAAGGATTTATGTATACCCAACTCGGTCATGAACTTGGATTTGGACCTGCGCGATAAGCTCCCGCGGATCATCGATCTTAAGTCGCCCCATATTAACAATATGAGGAGACTTAAGATCGACGATCCCCGGGGCTTTGGCGCGGTCCAAATTCCAAGTTGCTGACCGAGTTGGGTATAGCTGGTGTTAATTCATAATCTTTAAGCATATTTTTGACAAATAGGCACCAGAGGACAAAGATCGTAATTCCAAGCCAGGTGAGCACTTGCTGCGTTTGGATTCCAATGCACAGCTGTAGGCCTAAGATTAAAAAGGAGGCTAAGGCTTTAGCTGTGCGGTGAGCAAATACGTCGATGACGGCTTTCGCTCGAAATTTCTCATCTTTAGGAAGCTTGATGTACATGATTTCCCGAATGACGCCAAATAGGGAGAAATCAAAGCTCTTAATCGTAATGTAAGAGAAAGAGATCATGGCAAACACGGGAAAGAAGAGGAAGCTGATGCTGATTAAACAGAGCATTGAGGGAACTAGGAAATGACTTCTTTTAATGCCTAAAAAGTGAATGAGTAAAAATGCTCCTATGAATTGGAGTCCAACTGTTGCCATATGGACAATGCCTAGAATACGCGCCGTGTATTGTGTACGTAAATCTTTAAGCGAAATAGCCTCTTCGAGATAGCGATTAAATTGGTAGTCAATCACAGTAGAAGAAATTTGCATGCATATGACAATTCCTAAAATAAAGAGCAGCAGCTTGGATTTAAAAATGAGCTGAACACCGTGGGTCAGCGCATTTAAAGAGCTTCTTTTTTCTGCCTCATCGATCTTTTGATGAAGACCATGAACGCTTGATTTGAGTAAAAGGCGATAGGCTACACCAAGCAATAGATAGAGAGGGATCGTTGCAAATAACAGATGCTCAGAGCCCATTTTAATGGCTAAAAATCCAGGCACAGAACTGCCCAAAACACCGCCCAATGCTCCCGCTCCAAAAAGAATGCCATAGAGGTATTTAGCATGATCCAATCGGATCGTTAAGTGAATAATCGACCACAGCTGCTGAAACATCAGCATGATGTAGACCTCCTTCCAGACGTAGAATGCAAAAGGCAACCAGGAGATTTTATCTAAAAATAAGGCACTTGTTACATTGACACCGATGACACAGGAGATAATTGCGGCAAACATTTTTAAACAACCGACTCGTGGGAGATATTTGTTGTAAAGAGCAACGAGACATAGGTTTAGAGGAACGGTCGCTAACCATGCATAGGGAAAAAACGAAGAGGTGTAGGCGGAAATAAAAACCGAGTTGCTGATAGGACGCACGATGGCATATTCACAAGAAATCAAAAATCCGCAGAGCATCGCACATGCAATAAAAATGCGCTCTTTGGAAGAGAGACTAAAGAGTTCTTCTTTCAGTGCATTGAATTTATCTAGGATCATCCAACTTCTCTCTTAGCGCTTTTTCATAATTAGATCCAATATAGACCCAATTTTTTTCGGCAGAAGGGATGCTGATTTTAGAATAGCGACTTGCATCGACGATAGCCCCTGACCGGCTCAAAACGGGAAAAGAAAAGAGTTCCAATGGATTACTAGCGGTGCCAATAGACCAAGAAATGTCTTCTTGAGGAATGTTGAGCGTTTGAGTGAGCTCAAGCAGTTCACTCTCTCCTATCCCCTCTCCTGTTTCTATTGCAAAAAACCGGGGGCTTTTTTTCATTAAAGCCGTTGCATCTTTATTTCCCTGTACGCTAGCTGCTCTAATGGCACTTAAAATTTCATTATCGGTGACACTCAAATAGGCGGACAAGTTCTCTAAATAATTCCCTGTTTTGTAGAAGCCGTTCATGAATCTTGCCAAATGGAACGTATAGGATTTAACGGATGGATATTGATACACCCTTTGGTGCATAAAATGGCGCGCTAATAAAAGCGCCTCGCACGACTCGATTCCGTTTTCTTCAATCCCCAATTCCAGCTCTCCTATCTCCCCTTTTAAAGAAGGGAGGATGCGGAGCATTTCAATGAGTTGGTGATAATCAAAAAGACCATAGGAAACACCCGTACATTGCGCATCGCGCAGTAAATAGTCGATTCTGTCTGCTCCAAAAAAATCGCCTGTAATGACTTGAGAAAGGACCTTTTCCCAATTGGAAAAAGAATATTTTAGGCCAATTTCTTTGAGCTTCCCTTCACCAATTGCCATTTTAATTAGATCTTGAACAACCGGGTGAGAGGGAAATAGAGTCGCTAATTGATCCCAAATGGGCTGCAAGATCGGACTTTGGATCATCGCTAAGGTCCATTTTTCATGTCCCCCGTTTCCCAGAAGGGATTTCTCGGCGACATGGGAAAAAGGGAGATGCCCTAAATCGTGACAAAGAGCCGCTAATCTTAAAATCTGACGCCAGTAAGCTGGATCATTTGGCGCCTCTGAATGCTTTATCATCCGATCGTAAATGCGCGTTGCAAGCTCCATGGTCCCCAAAGAATGCTCAAAGCGTGTATGGGTAGCTCCAGGATAGACTAAAAAGGAGATCCCGAGCTGATGCAAATGGTGGAGCCTTTGGAACGGCTCTGAATCGATCAGTGCTTGTTCTAATGCATTAAAGTGGATAAAGCCATGCACGGCGTCATAGATTTTTTTTGTCAAGGGCGGGACTCCCCTTCAGGACGCGGCTTACTTTCGTGCATATAGTTACTCGAGACTTCGATGAATTCCGCTTTGCGCTGTAATTCTTTGATGCTCCGAGCGCCTCCATAGGTTAATCCACTGCGCACCCCCCCTAATAACAGATTGATGAGGTCCAAAGCAGAACCCGTTACTGGGCCCCAAAAGTCGATCCCTTCAGCCACTGTTTTTTCTTTTAAACCACCGTAAAAATCATTTTGGAAATCTTCGCTAGCCTGTCCTCTAAATTTAGCTTCTAAACCAGATGCGGTGCGATCTGATGGCCGTTTTTGAGCGGCACTCTCTTTAGTCATCGCAAATAATTTTCCAACCATCACCGAGCTCGCACCAGCTGCTAATGCTAAAACGACATCACGACTTGTGCGGATGCCTCCATCTGCAATGAGAGGCACTCTTAACTTTTCTGCAATTTTAGCACAATCGTAGATCGCCGTAAATTGAGGAACACCAAAACCTGTTACCATGCGCGTCGTACATGCAGCACCAGGACCGACACCCACCTTAATCGCATCTGCCCCTGCATTGACGAGATCATGATAGGCCATCGCAGTACAGACGTTTCCAGCAATTATCTCATGATTTGGGTGGGTTGCCTTTAATTCCCGAATGAATTGAATCATCCGATCTGAATGCCCGTGCGCAACATCGATACAAACTCCCGCTGCTCCCATATCGAGAAGTTTGCGCGTTTCCTCGATTTTTTGAATGCCACAAGAAATAAATGTGTTTTGTCCATATTTTTTAACCCATTTCTCTTGAATGTCAAATGGAGTAAAGCGGTGAAAAATGGGGATCGATCCATTTTGCAATAAAATATCTGCAAGAGGATCGCAAATTGCCGTATCCATATTCGCGCAAATTAAAGGGATCTGAATCTTGCGATTGCGCGTTAGCCAACTCTCTAAACAAGGCTCTGTACGCGATGGGACGTTATTGAATTGAGGCACTAGGCCTATATCATCAAAAGTATAACCTTTGCGCAGCATATGAAATCCTTAAAAAAATGGGTAATAAATATACTTCTTAAGAGTGTAGCAACATCTTTGTTTTTTTTATATGATTTCCATTAGAATAGAATTTTTCAATCTGGAGCGATTTTAAAAGAATGATTACGATTACCATTTTAACAAAAAATAGTCAAGCAACTCTCCCTGCAACCCTCGATTCCGTAAAAAGCTTCCCAAATGTCCTCTTATTTGATACAGGATCAACAGATCAGACACTCCACATTGCGGCTCTTTATCCCAACGTAAAAGTAATTCAAGGAATATTTACCGGTTTTGGCTCAACCCATAATAGCGCTTCATCCCTGGCTCAAACCGATTGGATCCTCTCCTTAGATAGTGATGAGGTTCTCTCCCCTGCCCTGATTGATGAGCTTAATGCATTAGAACTCGATCAAACTAGAGTCTATTCGATCCAAAGACACAATTACTTTAATGGAAAATGGATTAAATGGTGTGGCGGCTGGCACCCTGATTGGGTCGTGCGCCTCTACAATCGTAAAACGACTCGATTCACAGATTCCGCTGTACACGAAAAAATCATCGCCGAAGACCTCATTAAAACCCCCTTAAAAGCCCCGATGACCCATGTCCCCTATCAGACAATTAACGATTTCCTCGCCAAGATGCAAACCTACTCCACCTTATTTGCTGAAGACAACACACATAAAAAAACAGCGTCTCTCTTTAAAGCGATCTACCATGGCTGGTTTGCTTTTTTTAAAAGTTACATTTTAAAAAGAGGATTTCTAGGCAGAAAAGAAGGCTTTATTATTTCCGTTTACAATGGGCACACAACCTTCTATAAATACCTTAAGTTGTTAACAAAAGGAAATTTTATGCCTATAGCGCCCATTTCAGGTTCTTTCGACTCAATTAATTCCAAATCACCCACGCAGCAGCTCTATACCCTTTGGACTACCTGGTATCAGGATGCCTCAAAAGACCTTCCCGCTGCAAAACCAGCAGCTGAGCATCTCTTGCGTTTTTTGAAAACTCATGAACACTACTTTACACAAATGACCAAAAACACCCCATCGCCCCTCCCTCCCCAATCCACAGACACCTTTCCAGAGCTTTATAAACATACGATAAACCGCCTCGAATGCTGGATAGATAACGGTTGCAATCCTGGGCTAGTCACCGCGCCAAGCGAATCCTTAAGCAATGTCTATGACTGGGCAAAAAAAGCCAGCTAAAAGAAACGCCTTCCTTCATTTTTTTATTTGACAAAGAGATCTTATCTAACGAATAATAGCCCCCAATGAACGATCTCTTGCGCTCTCTTTTACAACAGAAATTTGGACTTAAAAGCTTTCGGCCGGGCCAGCTTGAAGCGATAGAGACTCTTTTTGAAAAAAATAGACTTCTCTGCATTCAGCCGACGGGATACGGGAAATCCCTCCTCTATCAACTCCCCTCTTGTGTCATCGGTGGCATTACGCTTGTCATCTCTCCCCTGCTAGCTCTCATGCGCGATCAGATCGATCAACTCACTAACCGTTTCCACATTTCCGCAGCTTCGATTAATAGCGATCAAACAGAAGAGGAAAACGCCCTTGCGCGCAGAAGCATTCTAGCAGATGAAGTGCAGATCCTCTTTACATCTCCAGAACAACTCGACCACATCGATCGCTCTGCATTTTTCTTAAACCTTCCGATCAATTTATTAGTGATCGATGAAGCGCATTGCATCTCGACATGGGGTCACGACTTTAGGCCAAGTTACCGCCAGATTCTAAAGTTTAGCCACGCTCTCAAAAAGAACCGTCCAAAACTGAAAATTTTAGCACTCACTGCAACAGCTGATGATCGGGTAGAAAAGGACATTGCAGCGCAACTCTCATCACAAGAAGAGAGCGTTCATGTATGGCGAGAAAAAATGGACCGTCCCAACATCCACCTCTCAGTGCTACCCGTCTTTGGAACGGCTGCCAAATTGGAGATGTGTCATACCCTGCTATCGAAACTTCCAGGCCATGGCCTTATCTATTGTGCCACGCGAGAAAACACGGAGCTTGTCGCTGAATATCTTGAAAAACAAGGCCTTTCCATTGTGGCCTATCACGCCGGCTTAGAAGCGGAAATAAAAAGGACGATCCAAACGGGATTTACACAAAATGCCTATCGCGTGATCTCTGCAACAACAGCGCTTGGCATGGGGATCGACAAGAAAGATTTGCGCTTCATCATCCACTTCGATATTCCAGGCTCTATTACAGCGTACTATCAGGAAGTAGGGCGTGCTGGTCGCGATGGATTAAAAGCTGTTGGGATTTTACTCTACGATAAAATCGATCGCAAAATCCAAGATTACTTTATCGATGCTTCCCTGCCGACAGAGGCTGATTTCGAAAGGATTTTAACGGCGGTGCGCGATGCAACAGAGCCCCCCAACCTCACCTCCATCAAAAGAGCCACAGGTTTTCATCCCACACGCGTCACCATTGTCCTTGCAGAGCTGATCGAACAACACTTCCTAAAAAAAGAGAGCTTGAAAGGCTCTCAAGTCTATCGTATAGACTCTACAGATCGAACACTGAACTTAAGCCGCTATACGATTCAACACCGCGTTAAAATCGAAGAACTCGATAAAATTATTTCTTACGTCGAACAAAAGACAAGATGCCGCATGGCCCTTTTACGAGAGGCTCTTGGCGATCCTGCAGCTGCAAATTGCGAAAGATGCGATATATGCCAACACTTCACTCTAAGCCTTCCGCCTGACCCAACAACGGCTCTCAAGTGGCTCTCAATGCGCACAGTGCACATTGTTTCTGCAAAAACACACAATATCTCAGCTGGAACGAGTCTCTTCGATGGCAAGTTGCGATTGCCCCCCTTCCTCCGCTTTATGAAACAGCGTGCGACAAGAGAAGAACTTGATCCTGAGATTTTATCCCTACTGTTGAAGCAGGTCGAATCCGCATCTATTGGAGCTGTCGTACCCATCCCTTCAAAAACGTGGAAAGCGAGAAATCTCTATGCAAAGGCTTTAGCAGATCATCTCAAAGTCCCTTTCCTGCCGCATTTGCTCACCTGGAAAACACTGCCCGAAAAAAGACAAGGGGAATTGCTTAACAATGACCAAAGACAGCACAATGTGCATCAGAAGATGATGATCGATCCATCTATGAAAGTCCCATCTGGTGCGCTGCTCCTTTTAGATGACTACATCGGCTCTGGATCCACGATCAAGGAAGCTGCAAGGGCTTTGCGCAAAGACGACTGCGACAACACTCTGATTCCTTTAACGATCGCCTCTATCAAGTGGCACTTGGGCAAGCCTGGATTTATTTAATATAGAATAGTAAACAGCTAAAACAGCACCGATTCCACCTACCATTAAATAGAGTCCAGGAGCGCCAGCTTCTCCAATTGTTTGATAGAGCCATAAAGATACAGAAGCTGTCGGCGCGCCGATGAGTTGCGAGCCTAAAGCACCTCCTAAAGAAAGAATGAGATAGCGATGTTGAGATGGAACCAGTTCAATTGCCCAGGCGTAATAGGGCGCTGCAAACGCCGTTCCAAATACAATAATGGTGAGACGAACGGCAATCACGGTTCCAAGAGTCGCTCCATTCAGTAGAGCAAATAAGGGAATCGCACTGACTATCGAACACACAGCGCCTAGCAACATGAGTCTTTCTTTACCCACCTTATTAGCGATATAACCAAAAAGAGGCAGAAGCAACATATCAATAACAAGGAGCACTGTATTGACCTTGATCACCTCTGCACGAGAAAGTGTTGTGATCAAGGGAATATACCCATTCATTAATGTAAACGCGAGGGAATAAATCGCGTATGAAAATCCAGAAGCTAAGATGATGCATAAAAAAGCCACTCGGTGCTCTTTAATAATGTGAAACCAGTTGACTTGTGTCTTTTGAGACGGGACGAATTTTAAGCGCCTACGTAAAAACATCCCCAAAAATGCGGTTGAGCCTCCTGCCCAAAATAGAATCCGCCAGTTGTGCTCAATCCCTGGCTGATCGCTCATCATCGCAACAAGAAAAGAAGCGATGAGAACGCCCCCAACGGAAGAGGCATCATAAAGACCGCTGACAAATCCCCTTTTAGATCGATCGGTATGCTCCAAAACAAAAATCGCCCCACCCGAAGATTCTCCTGCTACAAAAAAACTCTGCAACATCTTAGCTATTGCTAAAAACACGGGAGCCCAAACGCCCACATCCTGATAGATCGGCAATGATCCAATCCCAACTGTTACAAGAGCTGTTCCAAATAAAGAATAAAAAAGAGCGCTCTCTCTTCCAAAGCGATCCCCAATCCATCCAAAACAGAGCGATCCAAGTGGCCGTGTTAACAGACCTAAAGGAAGGATTCCATATGTTAAAATAAGAGCCGTTACGGGATCGGTTCCTCCAAAAAAAAGAGGCGCGATAAAAGGTGCTAAAAGGGCATATAAAGCGCTATCGTAATGTTCTAAAAGGTTCCCTATGATCCCTGCGATCCGATTCGAAAAAGACATCTCTTCCCCAGTATAAAAGGATCGATTTTACGAATAGTTGCTAAAAATGCGCAAGCAAAACTCTAGAAAAACACAAAGTATTTATTTTAATTCTTAAAATTTGAATTCTTACTAAACATTTGATATACTTCATTTTTTTAAATCCGCTACAGGAACTATCTATGAAGACTCGAGTGCTAGCAGCCGAGATGCCGCAACAGATGAATCAAATAATTCAAGTGAGAGGCTGGTTAAATAACATCCGCTCTTTGGGAAAGGTGAACTTTCTGATTCTTCGAGATCGTTCTGGATTTTTACAAGTCGTGATCCAAGATAAAAATGAATACCTTAAAATCGCCCATTTACAACCGGGCTCCATCCTTTCAATTAAGGGCCAAGTGGTTGCCTCCTCTCAGATGGGACTTGGTTGTGAGCTCATCAACCCTGAAATTCTTGTTGAAGTTCCAATTACCGATGCATCCCCTATTGAATATTATAAGCCAGAGCTCCAAAACGAACTCGAATTCATTTTAGATCATCGCCCCATCGCTTTGCGCAATCGGCAACTACAAGCCGTTTTTAAAATTCAAGGAGCCTTAGCGCACGCCTACCGCCTCTTTATGCACGACACCATCAGTGCTATCGAATACTTCGCACCCAATCTCATTGGAACCTCATCTGAGGGGGGCTCTGAATTCTTTGCGGTCGATTATTTTGGACATACCGCAACGCTCGCTCAAAGCAGTCAGCTCTACAAACAGATCATGGTCGGTGTCAATGAGCGCGTGTTTGCATTAATGCCCTTCTTCCGCGCCGAAAACTCCAACACTGCGCGCCATTTAACAGAGGGCAAGCAATTTGAATTTGAAATGGGATTTTTTGATCACTGGCATGAAATTTTAGACATTCAAGAAAACTGCATTAAGTTCATGGTTGACTATCTTCACACGCATTGCGCCTCTGAAATTGAAACACTCGGCGGCTCGATCATCGCAGCACCTAAAGAAATCCCTTTTCCAAGGCTAACATTTGCTGAAGCACAAGAACTTTATTACAAAAGAACGGGCATTGACGAAAGACATGAACCCGATTTAAGTCCAGCTTCCGAAAGAGATCTCTGCCGTTATGCAAAAGAAACATTTGGAACCGATCTCATCTTCATTACCGACTGGAAAACAGTGAAGCGCCCATTCTACGCCTATCCGAAAGAGGACGCTCCAGAGCTCACCAACACCTTCGACCTTCTCTGTGCCGGAACCGAAATCACCTCAGGCGGACAAAGAAGGCACACCCACGACTCGATGCTCAAAGGCATTCAAGAAAAAGAGATGAGCCCAAGCGACTTTGAAGATTATTTAAGTATTTTTAAATACGGGATGCCCCCTCACGGAGGATTTGGAATGGGTCTTGAAAGACTCACCATGACCGTGCTTGGTCTTAAAAACATTCGAGAGGCATCTCTTTTTCCCTCAGATCCTAAACGAATCGCAGGAAAGCGGATCAAAGCCAATATTTTTTATGGACAAGAGAACATTCGCAATGAGATTTTCCGACTCCTTAAAGATCAAGACATCCAGTATAAGCATATAGTCCACGCTGCAACACCCACATCCGAAGATTCTGCCAAAGTACGTTTAACTCTACTAAAAGAAGGGATCAAGGCGCTCATCTTGCGAGGCAAAAACAGCAAAAAGAACTATCAATTCAACATTCCAGCTCACCTCAAACTCGACATGAAAGCTGTTGCGGAAGCTGTTGGCGAGCGTTGTGAATTTGAAGATGCCGAAGTCATTCAAGAGCGTTTTGGACTTATCGTTGGAGGAATCCCTCCCTTTGGTCAATTACTCAATTTAGACACCTATTTTGATGAAGAGATCCAACAGAATCAGCTCTCCGCCTTTAACTGCGGGTTACAAACTGAGTCGATTGTGATGAATGCGAGTGATCTCATTAAAGTCGTGCAGCCAAAATTTGGACGGTTTACGAAGGGATAAGAACCCAAACAACTTGAAAAATCAAAATCTTAAATCTTCAAACTTTAGAGAGATTTGCATGAAAATTATTGTCATTGGAGCATCGGGAACAATTGGAAAGGCCGTTGTAGCTGAGCTATCCCCTCGCCACGAAATCATCAAAGTTGGAAAATCAAGCGGCGATTTTCAATGCGATATCACCGATGAAAGCCAGATACGCGCACTCTTTCAAAAAACTGGCCCATTCGATGCTGTGGTTTCAGCAACAGGAAGCGTCCACTTCGAGTCTATCGAAAAAATGACACCTAAGCTGTTTGACATCCTCCCCTTCCTAAAGGAAGGGGATTCCTACTGCATTTAGCTAAAAGTTAGCTAAAGCTTCGGCGGGTTCCTGCTTCCTCAAGAGGCTTAACGATTCCCTCTCTCCACAGGCTAAGAAGCGATATCCTCGCTCTAAAACAT
>CAMAVL010000018.1 GCA_945861735.1 Chlamydia trachomatis | reverse complement strand
GCAGAAAAGGAGCAACCGGAAATATATAAGGCTTTAGGCTTGCAATCCCAGATTCTTAGAGCAACCAAAACAATTCTGTAAATTCAAGATGTAGTGACGAATAGCCTAACTTCTAAGCTGTTCTCATAGAGAGAGCCGTTGAAGTTGGGCTAATAATTCGCGTTTATTCATTGTTAGTTATTCTGGTTTTGTTTATAATTCATTTAAAACAATATTAATTAATTTTATTTGGATTATTTATGTCTGCTATTGTAGTTGCTGGAAAACATAGCCCTTTATCAATGGCTCCTTTAGAGGACACAGCCCGCGGACATAAGGACAAGTCAGTTTCAAGTGATTTTTTTAATGTCAGTGACCAGCGGATTCATGTTATCGCGTGGAATATCTTAGGGGGCATTGCTCTGACAGCGGCTATAGCTGGGGGAATAGCCCTTTCAATGCAGGCCATTTCTTTGACGACAGGTTTGCTAATTATTCCCTTTGCTCTTTTAGCAGGATACTCCTTTTGGCAGAGCAATTACATCGATGATATAGACGCTAATCCTCAAGTGGGCCTTCTTCGAAGAGAAGCTAGCCAAATGGATTTGAACCAGCTAGAAGCGAAGTATGGGCTCAATTGGTGGGAGGCTGTATTTAAATTAAAAATATTAACCCAACTTCAATTTACTAACCAGTATCAAAAAATGGTCAGTGATCTAAGCTTCAAACAAATAATTGAATGTTATGAAGAAGTCGATCGAAGCGCTCGTGTTTTTAGTCAGGCCGGAACGACATCTCATTATACCGTTCCTCATCCAAAGAAATGGATTCCCAAATGGGAAGAAGCGGTTTCACAAGCTTTATTTGGCCAAATTTTTGAAATCTGTTCTCTAGAAACTTTAAAAAAATATCAGCTTTTAGATTTGAGCAAACTCAATAAGATTGAAAGACTTGTGGGATTAGATCTGCTAGCAAAAAAAGAGTTTGATAAGAGTTCTGAGCCATTTCAGAAGGTTTATAAAAAAACCGTTGTTTGTTTTGAGCGGCAGCGAGATGGCGCTATTAACCGGGCAGAGCAGGTTTATAATCAGGGTAAAATTGCAGAAAATTTGCTCGACTTTGATCTTCCGTTTTTGAAAAGACGAGCGGAAATTATTAATAAAAGGAGTCTCTGCGTTTCGGAGGCAAAAGGGGTGTGTGCGCAGCAACATCATTCACTTACTCGAGATGGCAACATGTCTTACGATCAA
Source organism: Chlamydia trachomatis (assembly GCA_945861735.1). Classification (GTDB taxonomy): domain Bacteria; phylum Chlamydiota; class Chlamydiia; order Chlamydiales; family Rhabdochlamydiaceae; genus CAMAVL01. The sequence continues at coordinate 15,348 of CAMAVL010000018.1, read as the reverse complement.
CTTAGCCCACAGAATAAAATATCCTATAACAGTGCAGATGAAGCGCTTAGAATCAAAGAATCTAAAGCGGATATTATTTTCCGTCGAGAGCAAAGCGAGTGGAATGCGGAATGTGAAGAGGGCAGGAGAGCGGCAGAGTTAGGAGATTTAGAGGCTCTTCGTCAAAGAGATCAAGTAGAAGCTGAAGCTCGGGAGTTCTGTGAGCGCGCGATCTCTTCTGCTGAAAAAAAATTAAATCAGAGGGTAAAGCCTCTTCAAGAGCGATTGGAAGCATTTGAAAGGGATCTCAAAATTCTTTTTCAATGATAAGAATCTGCCTTTCTTGGTATAGTTCATGTCTAGTGCTCTGTCAACATTGAAATTACGGATTGTGCGGCGCCAAAGCGCCGAATTTTCGCGATCGCAAGTGCCTTTGTATTTTCTAATACTAAGGCACTTGCGATCGTGGAAATTCGGCAACTTTCGCGCTAGCACAATCCGTAATTTCAATGTTGACAGAGCCCTAGGATTGATGAATGCCCATTCATGGAGAAAAGCTGGGGTATGACAAACGCTTAGTTCCTCGCGTCTGTCACACCCCATGGAAAAGCAGTGTTTTCTCCATGAGTGGTCAGTTCATCCTCCAGCTACAAAAGAAGAATTAAATTTAAGGAAATTTTTATGCCTCATACGCTAACGTTTAACGAGCATTCAACTGTTGTGTCCATCGGAGGACGCGATATCACTTTTGAAACAGGAAAAATTGCGCGCCAAGCCAATGCATCTGTCATTGTGCGCTCCGGAGAAACCATCCTCTTGAACACAGTGTGTTCAAGTGCTACAGCCTCTGCTGAGATCGACTTTTTGCCACTACGTGTCGATTATCAAGAGAAGTTTTCTTCTGCTGGAAAAACACTCGGTGGATTTATTAAAAGAGAAGGTCGTCCGGCTGAAAGAGAGATTTTAATGAGTCGTCTGATCGATCGGCCCATCCGCCCGATGTTTGAAGAAGGGTATTATAACGAAGTTCAGATCCTCTCCTATGTATTTTCTTATGATGGAATCCATGCAACAGATCCGTTAGCCATTTGCGGAGCATCGGCCGCCTTAGTTCTCTCTGACATCCCTTTTATTAAACCAATTGGAGCTGTTCGCGTTGGAATGATCGACGATCAATTTATTGTGAATCCAACGATTCAGGAGATGGCAAAATCAAGACTGGATCTCATTCTTGCAGGAACAGAAGATGCGATTTTGATGATTGAAGGCTACTGCGACTTTTTAACCGAAGAGCAAATTCTCCAAGCCGTTGAAGAAGGACATACTGCGATTCAAAAAATTTGCCAAACATTAAGCGATTGGCAAAAACTCATTGGTAAAGCTAAAAAACGGGAAGGATTGCGCGTTTTAGCTCCGGAACTCATTGCGGACATTCAAGCGCTCACAGAAAAGAAAATGAATGTAGCGTTGCGCATTAAAGAAAAACAAGACCGAGAAACTTCGGTTAAAGCTATTTCTGATGAAGTGGTCAAGCATTTTTTTCCTGAGAATGAGACTGCTCCGCGCTATAGCAAAACGATTGTGATGGCAGCTTTCAAACACGTTCAATCTCATTTCATGCGTCTCATGATTTTAAATGAAAAAAAACGCAGCGATGGACGCTCTTATGATCAGATCAGAGGGATTAATATCGAGCTCTCCCCACTGCCTCGCACACATGGAAGCGCTTTATTTACGCGTGGTGAAACACAAGCTCTAGCTGTTGTCACATTAGGTGGTGAGACGATGGCCCAGCGCGGAGAGAGTTTACATGGAGAAGAAAATCGCAGGTTCTACTTGCAGTATTCCTTTCCTCCGTACTCTGTTGGAGAAGTTGGCCGTATGGGAGCTCCTGGTCGTAGAGAAATTGGACATGGCAAACTAGCTGAGAAATCCCTTGCAATGGTCATGCCAAAACAAGATACGTTTCCATACGTCGTTCGTTTAGAGTCGAATATCACAGAATCCAATGGCTCTTCTTCCATGGCCTCTGTCTGTGGCGGATGCTTGGCATTGATGGAAGCTGGCGTTCCAATTAAACGTCCTATTGCCGGAATTGCAATGGGTCTTATCCTTGAAGGAGAGCAGTACGCGATTCTCTCTGATATCTTAGGTGTAGAAGATTCGCTCGGAGATATGGACTTTAAACTCACAGGAGATGCTCAAGGAATTGCAGCGTTTCAACTCGATATTAAAGTCGAAGGGATTACGAAACAGATCATGAAGCTCGCTTTAGCACAAGCTAAACAGGGTCGTATACATATCCTGAATAAAATGATTGAAGCATGTCCTAAGACGAAAGAGCAGCTTTCTTCTTATGCGCCGCGTATTGAGACAGTCCAGATTAAGCCGAGCAAGATTGGAATCATCATTGGGCCGGGTGGTAAGCAGATCCGAGCGATTGTTGAAGAAACGGGAGCTCAAATTGATATTGATGACAGCGGGCTCGTCAGTATCGCTGCGACGAGTAACGAAGCGATGGAAAGAGCGAAACAAATTATTCATAACCTCACAGCAGAAGTGGAGATCGGCAAGGTCTATACAGGCAGGGTTGTGTCTATTGTTCCGTTTGGCGTTTTTGTTGAAGTTTTTGGAAAAGAAGGGCTTTGCCATATTTCAGAAATCTGCCACGAGCGCATTCAGCATCCATCCGATGTCATCAAAGAAGGGCAAATGCTGGAAGTGAAGGTCATTGACGTCAATGATCGAGGACAGATCAAATTGAGTCGCAAGGCTCTGCTTCCTGTTCCTCAGAGAGCTCCCGCTTAAATTTCTTAGTTTACAGTTCTTAAGAAAACACAAAGCCTCGATTTTTATCGGGGCTTTGTGTTTTTTATGGGATTTTATTGAAGAGCTTCAGTTTTTATAGAGAGCTTTAACGCAGCTAAAAACGCAAAAACTAAAGCGCCCCACAGTATATACCCAACTCGGTCAGCAACTTGGAATTTGGACCGCGCCAAAGCCCCGGGGATCGTCGATCTTAAGTCGCCCCATCTTGTTAATATGGGGCGACTTAAGATCGATGATCCGCGGGAGCTTTCGCGCAGGTCCAAATCCAAGTTCATGACCGAGTTGGGTATACGTCAAATGGCATGTTTGCTAATGTATTGACTCCACCTACACAAAAACTGACTTTAAGAAGCGAGTCGAAGGGGAGTTCTTGTGTTCCAATTTTCTTTCGTTCCCAAGTTTTAAATTTTTCATCGGCGACTAAAAAACTCACCCAGCTTGTCACTTGTCGCGCCCAAACAGCCGAAATCCCTCGTGTTAGTTCTTTGGGTAGATGAGCTCTATTTGCTTTTACAAACTCGACGATTCCTTTTTCTTGATGATCTGCGGTCATCAAGTAAACTTTCATTCGTTCTAAAGGGCAAATGATCAGTGTCTCAAAATTGGCAATTGAGAGAGCGGTTGCTGTCTTGATAGAAGAAGGGTACTGCTGCTGGATAGACTCGGGTAAAATTTCTCGAAAAAACGGAGGGAAACCGAGCATCATCGGCCATCGGTACATTTGCTTTCCTGCTAGGCGTGCTCCATTGGGGATAAATCCCGAATAAAATCCATTAAACCCGTGAATTTTATGGATGTTTTTCGCTACTTTCCATACGGAAGTTTCTTCAGGATGAGCCTGACATCTCGTTTTGATCGTATCGAATGGATGTTCAAATACGAGCCCTAGCAAACCTCGTCCAGCGCCGAGCAATCCGGCCTGGATATATTTCGCATGAGAATTATCGATAGGTTGTGACATAGCACTGCTTATTTCTAGCTTTTAGAAGCTTTTAATCGTAAGGCAACGAAATCATCCAAACAGAATATAGCTCCGTACCATTTATTTTAAAGTTTAATTGTTCGAACAGAGCATAGAATGGAGTTCATTCTGAAGTTCTGAGATGAAGCTCGAGGGCGATGTTTGAAAATTGTGGGAGAAATCCCTTAATTTAAATAAAAAAACCGCTTCAAGAAACTTGAAGCGGTTTTAAATTAATGCGGTTAGTGGGTAAGAAATTTACGTATACTGCAGTCGGCCTGAAACTTGGATTTGGACCTGCGCGAAAGCTCCCGCGGATCATCGATCTTAAGTCGCCCCATATTAACAATATGGGGCGACTTAAGATCGACGATCCCCGGCGCTTTGGCGCGGTCCAAATTCCAAGTTGCTGACCGAGTTGGGTATATCTCAAGCGAGATGAGCTCAGAAAAAGTTGCAAAGTCGAGTTAAATAAATAAATCGTCTAGTGTCAGTTCTTTATTTATCAATTCAGCAGAGTATTCATTCTTATGCACTCCAAAAGGGGTGATTAGTGTTAGAAATAGAGTTTTTGTAGTCTTGGTATGTTCTCGAAATACATCGATTTTTCTGCGTAATTCACCGGCATAACTTTGGTTAATGGTAAATAATGAGTGGTGAAACTTAATTTCACATAAATTAATGCAATCGTCTTTTCGGTCGATAATTAGGTCAATTTGCGCTCCTTTTTCGAATTCGTTTTTTTGTCGGTAGGACCATTGAGATTCATTTGTAAGAACAGCTGAAATGCCTAGAGCTTTTTTTATTTGTGAGACATGTTTGAAGCAAAGGCTTTCAAATGCATAACCTGACCAAGTTTTCCAACGGGGATCATTTTGCATTTTCAGCCAATAATCTTTATCACTTCCTAAGATCACACTTCCTTTGATTTTTTCCATCCATGTGATATAAAAATAGGAATATTCATCGATGAGCCATAATTTTTTGTTCTTAGATTGCTTCATAAATTCAGGAGACGTTGCAATAAATCCTGATTCTTCCAATTCTTCTAAAATCAATGAGGATTGTCCTCCTGATGGGATTTGAAGCTTTTCTAGAAGATCTTTTTGAAGAATCCCACTTTTTTTCTCTGCTAAGCCCTTAATAATTTGCATGTGCTTTTGGGAATCGTCAAAAAGGGAGTGGTACAGATTATTGAATTCTGCAACGAGCTGCCCCTGAGGAGTAAAGCAAAGGCGATTAATTGTTTGGGCGACGGAATCTCCTTGCAGAACAAAAGTTAGGTATTTGGCAATGCCTCCTAAAGACATATATAATTCCACGATTTGTTTGCGCGATAATTTGATTTTCTGCGCCAATAGAAATTTTTCAGTTTCATCCAATGTAAAGGCGTTGAGTTTGATCACTGCACTTAAGCGACCATAAAGACCCTTTTTATTGTTGATGATTTTTTTTATGATCCACGCAGCAGCAGACCCGCATACAATTAGAATAACATTATTCATATGTGAAAAGTACTGGTTCCATATATATTCCAGTGCAGGCAGAAAGCCTGATTTACTTGATGCTAGCCAGGGGAGTTCATCAAAAAAAAGGATGATTTTTTTGGAAGAATCAATAGTGGATACAACTTCTTTAAGTGTATATAGGGCCTCATCCCAATCCTCGGGCTCTTTGCTGTTGTTTAAATCAGGAAACCTATTTTGTAATTCGCGAAAAAATTTCCGCAGTTGAAGTTTTTTATTACTATTAGCGCTACCTGTAATGCTGAAATACATTCCCTTGTTTTTAAAAAATTCATGGATCAAATAGGTTTTACCGACTCGACGTCTGCCATAAATAGCGAGAAACTCAGGCCTGTTAGAGTTTAGTAGGCGCTCAAGAGTTTTAATTTCCTCAGCTCTGCCAAAAATCGTATCGCTCATTGGATCTCCCCCCGCATTCGTTATGAACTGGATCATACCAACTTTGCTTCTAAAAGTCAAAAGATTCCGCTGATTATCGTCGATAAGTAGCGGAATCTATGCGTTTTTGTATAGATTCCGCTACTTATCGACGGTAATCAGCGGAATTTATGTTGTTTAAAAATTGTTAACTAACTGATAATCAAGATTTAAAATGCATTTTACTTCTTCTAGTCGATCTTTTCGAATCCATAAATAGATTGGACGAACCTTGCCATCGGATCCAACGTCGTGTTTATATACTCGTTACAGCTGAATCTGAGATTTTTTGACAAGGAGGCTCCTCAAAATTTTCTGTCTGGAACGAGCGCCCATTGCCGGTAGGCAAGGCACGAGCGAAGACTAAAATTTTGATGCACAGCCGACGCCGTCAAAATTCTCAGATTCAGCTGTAACGAGTATATGCGTCACTACAAGAAATTAGCTTTGAAATGTGAAAAAATAACAGGATATTAGGATGGGCGGATAAGGACATAAAAAAACCGCTTCAAGAAACTTGAAGCGGTTTTAAATTAATGCGGTTAGTGGGTAAAAAATTTACTTACGTAGGTTAAGACGTGCAATTAAACTTTGATACCGTTTTGTGTCAGTCGAGTTAAGATAGTCAAGTAGCTTGCGGCGTTGACCGACAAGTTTTAGCAGCGCCAGTCTGGAGCTGTGGTCTTTAGGAGCCAACTTAAGATGTTCAGTCAGTTCGGCTACCCGTTCAGTTAAGATAGCGATCTGGACATCAGCGGACCCCGTATCCTTTTCGTGTAGTTGAAATTTCTTAGTAATTTCTTCTTTAGTACCCTTATCCAAAGACATTTAAGACATCTCCCTATTGATTGAGAGTTTAAAAAAGATAGACAACCTTAAAAGTTGTAAAACATTAGCTCTATTGTAGCTGAACTGCCCTAATGAGAGCAATGAGAAAAGAAGGATGTTGACAATTTGCCAATGGAGACCGTACATTTAGCCCTGAACTTTTACTGAATTTAAATTAATGTTTTAATGGAGAGAATGATGCAAGAAGACACATGTAAACTCAAATTCGAGAAACTACAGTCTTGGGGTCTAGAGATTTTTCAAGCAATTAGAAAAGAAATCAAAAGCGATCATATGCGCAATGATCTTCAATTCACAAGGAAGTATTTTTCTAAAAAAGATCCTGCGAAAGCGTCCGTTGAAGACCTTTGTGCTGCATGCTTGACTGAAGTCAATGAGGGAAATGAAGAGTTTGGGCAGTGGCTGATCTCCCGTTGGGTTGTAAAGAATAGCGACCTTTACCAGTTGTTTGCTGTAGAGCTGTCTAAGATCAATCCTGAGTTTGACCAGATTGAAGTGATTCCAGAGGCTGTAGCGGATCAACTTATCCGTCAGTCTATTGCTCAGTTTGGTGCGAGCAACGTCTATATCTTTTCTGTTTTAAATACGGTTCATTTTTCAAAAGAGATCTATGAAAAGTTGCATGTGGCTGCCGAAAATGAAAAGAAAACACAAGCTGTATCTGTAAAAACTCCAGAAACATCCGTTGAAGAAGTTAAGAAATACTATGAAGGGGCAATTGAAAAGCTCACAGGTAAGTATGAAAAAAAATTGCAAGGGCTAGAGCAAAAGTATTTTAATGATATGGAAGGGTTGAAAAAACAGATTTCCAATCTGCACAAAAAAATAGATGGATGCAAGGTCTCTTAGGCCTCGTAAGCAAATAACTGTTACATTTTGTGGCCATTAGACTTCTTGCATAATCTCTTCTCCGTGCAAGTGTGCGTGCCGGTGCCCGGAGAAGAGGTTATGAAAGAGGTCTATTATAGAGGCGCATCTGCAAACGATCGCTCCTCTGGGAGGTGGTGCGAATATCCCGCTCGTCGCGATCGTTTACATCCGCGCCTCTCTAAGGCCACCAAATGTAACGCTTATTTACTTATGAGGCCTTAATGGACGCGCATTTCATGCGGATGGCAATTCAAGAGGCTGAAAAAGCAGCCTCTTGTGGTGAGGTGCCAGTCGGCGCTGTTTTGGTATATCAGAACGAAGTGATCACCACTGCCTATAATTGTGTGGAGTCGCGTCAGGATGCCACAGCTCACGCTGAGATGCTTGTTTTAAGACAAGGGGCCAAAATCCTTAATAACTGGCGCCTGCTCGATGCAACCCTTTATTGTACGCTTGAGCCTTGCTCGATGTGTGCGGGCGCTATGATCCTCTCTCGCGTCAAAAGACTTGTTTGGGGAGCTCCAGATATTCGGCAAGGCGCCCATGGAAGTTGGGTCAACCTTCTCGATCAGCCTCACCCGATCCATTCAATCCAAGTGACAAAAGGGGTTCTCGCAGAAGAATGCGCGGAGCTCCTCCGTTCTTTTTTTCGCAAGAGGAGAGAGGGGCTGGTGGAAAGTGTTAAACCTCGAGATGTTCAAAAAATATTTGAAGAGATGATTTTTTTTCAGCAAGAGAAGTTGATGCATTGTGCTCAGCAAATTATTCCTCAGATTACGATGGATGACTTGTTACAGCCCAATGATTTTCCTGCATTAGAGAACCACCCCTATTTTCGGTATGAAGAGGGGGTCTTAGAGGGGTTAATGACAGCTCGAATGGCGTGCAGAGCTGATACTACTTGTTTTTAATCGAAACTTAAGATTTACTTGTGGCTTATCTTTAGGAAAAACAGTTCTTAGATGAATTGTAGATTAAATATTTTTTTAAACGAAAAAGGGAATTATGAAAAAACAAGGCCACCCACAATATCAAGACGTGTTATTTATTGACTCTGCTACAGGACACAAGTTCGTATGTGGAAGTACTCTGAAGCTTAAAGAAAAAGAGACGTTCGAAGGAAAAGAATATCCTGTTTATCGCGCAGCGGTATCTTCAGCTTCCCACCCTTTCTTTACAGGAAGCAAGCAGCTTGTTGACTCAGAAGGGCGCGTAGATAAATTCGTTAAGCGTTATGCTAAAAAGCCAGAAAAAGTAGTTGAAGCAGCTCCTGCACAACCTGAGAAAAAAGTACGCAAGAAAAAAACTTCCTAAATCTTTAAGGATTAGTTCATGGAGGAGCGCATTCGTAAACTTCTCAAACGTTTTGAGAAGGTAGAAGAATTTTTAGGAAAGCCAGAGGTTCTGGCAGACCAAAAGCAATACCGTGAGCTTGCCCAAGAGCATTCCTATTTATCTGAAGTTAAAGATCAGTGGATGCTCTGTAAAAAATTGAAGAAGCAGATTGAGGACAATCAGCTTCTTCAGAAAACAGAAAAAGATTTTGAATTCGTCGAAATGCTTCGAGAAGAGACTGCTCAGCTAGAGCAGGCTCTTGCATCGTCCCAACTCAAATTAGAAACTCTTCTAGTGCCTCCAGATCCTAATGACAGTCGTAATATTATCCTTGAGCTTCGTGCCGGAACGGGTGGGGATGAAGCGGCTATTTTTGCGGGCGACTGTGTGCGCATGTATAAGCAATATGCAGATAAGAAAGGGTGGAAATATGAGCTCCTTTCTTGTACGCCATCTGAAATGGGTGGATATAAAGAATACGTCATGGGCGTCTCAGGGCTGAATGTTAATCGCTTATTAAAGTTTGAAGCGGGAACGCACCGGGTTCAGAGAGTTCCTAAAACAGAGACTCAAGGACGGGTTCATACGTCCGCAATTACTGTGGCAGTTCTTTTGGAGCCAGGAGAAGAGGAGCTCGTCGTCCTCGATGAAAGGGATTTGAAGATTGACACCTATCGTGCGTCAGGCGCTGGGGGACAGCACGTCAACACGACAGATTCTGCCGTTCGCATCACACATATTCCAACGGGAACAGTCGTTTATTGCCAAGAAGAGCGGAGTCAGCATAAAAACAAAGACAAGGCAATGCGTCTTCTCACAGCTAAAATTTCCGAAGAGAAGCGGCGTAAAGCAGAGCTTGAAATGTCATCCTTGCGCTCTTCGCAGGTGGGGACAGGGGATCGCTCTGAGAGGATTCGCACATATAATTTCTCCCAAAATAGACTGACAGACCACCGGATCAATTTAACTCTATACAAGCTGAATTTAGTGATGGATGGAGATCTCGATGAGATTTCAGAGGCGCTTGTGTCACACTTCCATCAAGAAGAGTTGGCAGCTGCTGGAAATTTAATGAATAAAGATAGAATGGTTGATGAAGACGCTGATTGAAGTTCTAAAACTTGCAACCGAGTATTTGCGCAAATCTCGTGATTTGCAGGCCAGGCGCCATGCTGAAGACTTGTTGGCGCACGTATTAAAAATAGCCCGTTTAGACCTCTATCTCCAATTTGACAGGCCACTCGATGAGGGAGAGCTCGAGTCTTACCGCGCTCTTTTAAAGCGAAAAGGAAAGGGGGAACCCCTAGAGTACATTGTAGGGGAAATGCTATTTTATCATTGCCCGATTCTAGTGACCCCAGCCGTTTTGATTCCTCGACCTGAAACAGAAATTCTGCTTGATATGGTCTGCTCTCGATTAAAGACAGTCGCGTTATCTGGCAAGGTGGCCTGGGATGTGTGCTCTGGATCGGGGTGCCTTGGAATTGGATTAAAAAAACAATTTCCAGGCCTTAAAGTGACGCTTTCCGATTTGTCGCATGAGGCGTTGGCGTTGGCTCAAAAAAATATTGAGAAGAATGGGGTCGATGTGGAAACCCTTCAAGGGGACTTGCTTATGCCGTTTGAGGGGCATAAGGCCGATTTTATTCTCTGCAACCCCCCATATGTCTCTTTAAAAGAGTTCGAAAAGCTAGATCTGTCAGTTGCAAGTTTTGAGCCTAGGATGGCTTTGGTGGGTGGCGGTGAAAGAGGAGAGGCGTTTTATCAACGCTTAAGCCAAGAACTTCCAAGTTACTTAAATTCAGGGGCTGAGGTGTTTTTGGAGATCGGAGAGGCGCAAGGGGAGCTCGTTCAAGATCTTTTTACAGAGAGCTGTTGGAGGGGAAAATCCTTAAAGTCGGATTGGGCTGGTCGCGATCGGTTCTTTTTCCTTGAATTTCAATGAGTTTCTGTCTATCCTAGAAAGGATCTTTATAAATCTTGGGTTTATGTTTGGTGTTTTAACTGAAAAGTTCCAAAAACTCTTCTCTGGAATAGGCGGGGCAAAGTCTTTAACAGAAGACAATATCTCAGATGCCGTGAGACAGGTGCGCCTGGCTCTTTTGGATGCAGATGTGAATTATACTGTTGCTAGCCAGTTTATCAAGAGAGTGAAAGAGAAGGCTGTTGGCGAGGGAGTCACGAAATCGGTATCGCCCGGCCAGCAATTTATTAAGGTCATTCACGAAGAACTCATTGCGTTAATGGGGTGTGAAGAAGCTCCTTTAGAATTAAAAGGGAACCCGACAGTCATCCTTCTATGTGGATTACAGGGTTCTGGAAAAACAACTCAGTGTGCAAAACTCGCGTGCCTTCTTAAAAGGAAGCATCCGAATAAAAAAATATTATTAGCTGCCTGTGATTTACAAAGGCCGGCAGCTGTAGAACAGTTACATCGGTTAGCCGCTCAAATTGAAACGCCTGTTTTTTCAATAGAGGGTGAAAAAAATCCGTTGCGCGTCGCTAAAGAAGCGCTAGCTAAAGCGAAGATAGAAGCCTTTGATGTGTTGATTGTCGATACTGCAGGGCGATTACATGTCGATGAAGAGCTGATGGTTCAGTTAGAACAGATTAAAACAGCGCTATCGCCGCACGAGATCCTGTTTGTTGCAAGTGCAGCAACTGGGCAAGATGCCGTAAAAGTTGCAGCTGAATTCGATAAGCAGATTGGAATTACGGGAAGTATTTTGACAATGCTCGATGGGAGCGCGCGTGCTGGCGCTGCAATTTCGATTCGAGAAGTGACAGGCAAGCCGCTCAAGTTTGAAGGAATTGGAGAAAAGCTAGGAGACATCCAAGCGTTTAATCCCCAGTCGATGGCGGATCGCATTTTAGGTATGGGCGATGTGATCAATCTCGTTCGCCTAGCAGAAGAGTCGATCAGTCGGGAAGAGAGTCAAGCGCTTGAGAAAAAAATGCTCAAGGCGACTTTTACCTATGATGATTACTTGCGCCAGATGGGCATGATTAAAAAGATGGGCTCTTTTAAAAGCCTCTTAAAGATGATGCCTGGCATGTCGGGTTTAAGTGAAATCGACATCGACGAAAAAGAATTTAGTAAAATCGAAGCGATGATTTACTCGATGAACTTAGCTGAGAGGCAAGAGCGAGTAGAACTCATACCGAGTAGACGCCGCCGTATAGCCCTTGGAAGTGGGACCACTATTGATGATGTGAATCGAATGGTCAAAGGGTTTAAGCGGTTGAAACAGTTTTGCAAAGATATGCCCAATTTAAAAAACCAAATGAAAGGGATGAAACTCCCGTTTATAAAGTAGAAGGAGAAAAAGAATCATGGCTTTAAAAATTCGTTTAAGACAACAAGGGCGCACTAATCGCCAGACTTACCGCCTGGTAGTGACTGATATCCGCAATCCTCGCGATGGAAAATACATCGAGATGCTTGGCTGGTACAATCCTTTCAATGCAACTGAGCAAAATTGCGTAGTGGATACAGATCGAATCAATTATTGGCTGGGACAAGGCGCTCAATTCACACCAAGCGCAGAAGCGCTAATGTGCCGAGCAGCTCCTCAGATGATCAAAGAGATTCGCCAGAAGAAACATGCAAAGTCAGTGAACGTGGCTGCGAAGAAAAAAGCTGCGAAGAAAGCATAAATGAGGATCGATATCCTATCGCTTTTCCCCGAATATTTTTCTGGGCCACTGAGTGTGAGCATTTTAAAGAGAGCCATAGAAAAGCAGTTGATCGATATTAAGCTAACTGACATCCGTTCCTTTGCTGAAGGCAAGCACCAGAAAGTGGATGATCGCCCCTACGGTGGGGGGCCGGGAATGGTTTTGATGCCGAAACCCACAGCGGATGCCATCCGAGCTAAGAGAAGAGAAGACTCCCATGTGATCTATCTTTCTCCGCAAGGAAAGCCTTTAAATGCCTCGGTATGTCAGCAGCTTGCGAAGCGACCACATCTTATTTTGGTCTGTGGCCATTATGAAGGGCTTGACGAGAGAGTGATTGAGAAGGATGTCGATGAAGAGATTAGCATTGGGGATTACGTTTTAACCAATGGATGTTTAGCATCTCTTGTATTAATCGATGCTGTAGCACGTTTTATTCCTGGAGTTCTAGGAAATGAGTGCGCTGCCGCAAACGATTCTTTTCAACAAGGGGTTTTTGAAGGGCCGGCTTATACGCGACCGGAAGAGTTTGAAGGGATGAGTGTTCCCGAGGTGTTGACTCGCGGAAACCATGCTGAGATTGAGAAATGGCGCCACCAAATGGGTTTAGAAAAAACACAGAGAGTGCGTCCGGATTTATTGAATTTTTTAAAAGAAGTGAAGTAGGGGAAAATATGAATCAGTGTCAAGTTATCCAAGAAATCGAAGCGGCTCAGTTAAAAGCCAAGGGAAGTATCCCAGAGTTTCGCGTAGGCGATGCGATCAATATTCACATGCGGATTGTCGAAGGGGAAAAAGAGCGTATTCAGATGTTCTCAGGAACTGTGATTGCGCGTCGTGGTAGTGGTCTATCTGAGACGATGGCTCTCTATCGCTTTGCTCACGGTTCAGGAATTGAAAGAGTGTTCCTTCTCAATAGCCCTAAAATTGCTAAAATTGAAGTGATGAAAAGAGGCGATGTGCGCAGAAGTAAGCTCTATCATTTACGAGGAACTTCAGGCCGTGCGTCTAAAGTGAAAGAGTATATCGGTGGTAAAGAAGAAGCGATTGCAGCAGCAGCTCATCGCCAAACTGAAACCGAAGCAGAGCCAGCGACTTGAAATCAAAAGTGTTGAATTGAAGGGAGTCTTTCCTCCCTTCATCTTTTAAGGATCAAATGATCGATTCTGTAGAAGAAGCGCGTCTTAAAAATCTTTGCCTATTTGAGACTCGTGCCTATTCTCAAGGGTATTCCTTGATTGCAGGTGTCGATGAAGCTGGAAGGGGTCCATTAGCTGGTCCCGTTGTTGCAGCAGCCTGTATTCTCCCCCGGAAATTACTCATCGAAGGGATCAATGATAGCAAACAGCTATCTGAGGCCACTCGTAACTCCATTTTTCAATACCTCTTTTCTTTAAAAGATGTCTATATCGGTATTGGAATTATTGAACCTTCCATCATCGATCAGATCAATATTCTCCAAGCCACATTTAAAGCGATGGTATTGGCCGTTGCTCAACTAAACATTCAACCTGATTATCTCCTCATCGATGGCAATCAAAAACCGCCCGTATCTATTCCCACTCAAATGATCGTTAAGGGGGATTCCCTTTCCCAGTCGATTGCAGCTGCATCCATTGTCGCAAAAGTCACTAGAGATCGGCTCATGCAGGGTTACCATGATCAATGGCCTCAATACGGCTTTAAAAAGCATAAGGGTTACGGAACGAAAGAGCATCTCTTAGCATTAAAGGAGCATGGCCCTTGTCCCATCCATCGAGTAAGCTTTAAAGTGAAAGGAGCGAGTTATGCAACTCACTCTGTATGATGTTGTTGAGGTATACCCAACTCGGTCAGCAACTTGGAATTTGGACCGCGCCAAAGCCCCGGGGATCGTCGATCTTAAGTCGCCCCATATTGTTAATATGGGGCGACTTAAGATCGATGATCCGCGGGAGCTTTCGCGCAGCTCCAAATCCAAGTTCATGACCGAGTTGGGTATAAAGTTATAAAAAATTACACTCTTTATCTGCGCTTTGAAAATGGCATGGCCGGTGAAATCGACATATCAAAAATTGTTCCTTTTGAAGGAATTTTTTCTCAATTAAAAGATATCGCCTATTTTGCAACGGTTCGAGTTGCTATAAGGCAAATCCTTAAATCCCCCTACGGAGCATAAATATGTTATCCCCTGATGTTCTCTACCCAATCGCAAAAGCGACAAAGGCTGTAATTTTTTTAAAGAACTTCATTACGAATCCAAATATCCAAGTTGGAGATTACACCTATTACGATGAAAAAAGCCGTGCGGAGAGTTTTGAAAAAGAGAATGTTATTTTTGGATACGTCTCTAAATTAACGATTGGAAAATTCTGTCAAATTGGCCGAGGAACGAAATTTGTTTTGAATGATGCCAATCATCAAATGAGTGGGTTTTCCACGTATCCCTTTTTTATTTTTGGAAACAAGGGAGATTCCTGTGCTGAATGGGGAAACTATACACCCAATTTTCCTAATAAAGGAGATACGGTTATTGGCAATGATGTCTGGTTTGGTCATGAATCGCTTGTTATGCCGGGCGTGACAATCGGGGATGGTGCCATCATAGCTACTCGAGCAGTTGTCGTTAAAGATGTTCCTGCCTTTGCAATTGTCGGTGGTAACCCCGCGAAGATCATTCGCATGCGCTTTTCAGACGAGGTGATTAGTCAGCTTTTGGATATCCAATGGTGGAACTGGGAGTATGAAAAAATTACACGGAATATTCCAGCTATCGTTGGAGCGGATATCCAAGCGCTTTTAAATCCAAATTAAGGAATTCCATGCTATACTGCAGTCGGCCTGAAACTTGGATTTGGACCTGCGCGAAAGCTCCCGAGGATCGTCGATCATAAGTCGCAAAATATTAACAATATAGGGCGACTT
>CAMAVL010000017.1 GCA_945861735.1 Chlamydia trachomatis | reverse complement strand
TTTTTAATAAAAAAACATTATATTCGTAGTGAGAATAAATTTTAAGAGCAATCGATTCTTAGACTTAAATTTTTTGAAAAAAAATCACAAGTGGCTTACGCAGAACGATTTACTTTTTTTTGAAGGTCGGTCGTGGTAAACTCAGGATATACAGTGGAAAAATTTAAAGCTGAATTAAGAAAGCAAGAAAGTTGTTAATCTGCAGAAATTGACTACAAGGCCATCAAGATTTCATATTTTTCCTGTGGTTTGATTCCATAGAGGGAGTTGCATAATTCGCTTTGGAGACAAAATTTGATGATTTTGACGTCGGTTCGGTTTTTCGCAAATTAACATATCCTATTGGACATAGGCGATTTGCGAAAAATCCGAATCCGACGTTAAAAGCGCGAATTTGGTTCCAAATGGAGTTTGGCAATTCCCTCCATAGTGAGGAAAGAAGAATTTAGGGGAATTCCCCTTTCACTACGAATTGCTGTCTTTTTCAAACTCGCGTTTGATTATTAATGGGCGCTCGGTATAATCAAAAATTCTGATTGAAAACAGGTAAAGTCTTATGTCAAAAAATTGGATCGTGCACCTGATATTTCTAGCAACTCTGTACTCCGCTCTACCAATACAAGCACTTGGCATTCAGGAAAATTTGGACTTACGCCGCATTGCCGAGTATTGGAAAGAGGGGGATTTTGAAGTTGTCAAAACTCAAATCGATGACTATCTTGCAAAACATCCGGAGAGTTCCTATAAAGATCACCTCTTTGCGATGCTAGGCGATCTCTATTTCAAAGAAAGTCAATTTGAACAGGCTCTTAAAGCCTATCAGATGATTACCGGAAAAGAGTTTAAGGAAAAGACTGCCTTTTCTAGTTTACATAGCGCTTACTCGCTTAAGGATTACACGCAAGCAATTGCGTCTGCTAAGGCTTTCTTGGAAATACCCTCTAATACAAAAGATGCAGAAAATACAGCGCGCTTTGAAATGGCTGATTCCTATTACAGGTTAGGTCTGCAGGCAACAAGTGAAATCAAAACAGCACTTTTCAAACAAGCCCTTGAGAATTATCTTGTGCTCGCATCGACAACACAAGCCGATCAATGCCTTTTCCCTTTAGCTGAACTCCACACCTATTTTAAAGAGTACCCCCAAGCATCCAAATGCTATCTCCTCTTATCTCAGAAATATCCTGAGAAAAAAGAAGAGCTGCTGTTTCAAACGGCAACTTTTCAACTCCATTTTGATAAGAGCGCTGCGGCTGATACCTTTGAAAAAATATATCTATTAGAAGGACCAAAAGCTCCACTGGCAGCTTTTAATCAACTCACGCTTCTCTTTGGGGAAAAGGCGTATAAAGAATTGCTTGGCTCCAAAGAAAAAGCATTGAAATACATCGCTGCAGAAGAGCTTCCAATCGTCCACTATTACATTGGGAAAAGCTTCATTGCCACAGGAGATTATTCCAATGCGATCGCCTCCTTAAAACGAGCGTCTGAATCGAAACAAACATTGCTAGCTCTTAGCCTTTGCGCCAAAAAAACGCAGAATTTAGAACTTTTCAATCAAGTTTTAAGCCGAGTAAAAACCCTTTTTCCGCCTAGTGAAGAACTCTCCGCAATTCTTTTGCTCCACGCCCAATTGTGCACAGAAAAAAAAGATTCGCTCGCTGCACAACAGGACTTTAAAGAGCTTCTCGAGCTGTTTCCTGAGCATCCTCAAAGAGAGGCAATCACTTACGACTATGCCCTTCTGTTAACGGAGAGCAAACAATGGGAAAGCGCTACGGAACTCTTTCAGTCTCTACTGAATCAATTTCCATCAGGTGTAAAATCCGATAACATATGGCGCCATCTCACTGTGTGTCAGCTTGAAACTGTCAAGGCAACATCTGGAGAGGCGCAAAAACTAAAGAAAGGAGAACTCACAAAGACCCTATCTCAAGCTCTTGCAAATGGAAAGATTTTTGCAAACGCTGAAAAAAAACAAATGCGCTACTTAAATGGAAAAACCCTCTATGAAATCGGGAGATACGATGAGGCCATTTTAGAATTAGAAAATTATGTCAGAGAATACCCAAAAGATCCCTCCTGTAAACAGGCCTATCTTGTTATCGCGGATTCCTATTTAAAGGGATCGGATGACAAGCTCCTCTTCACTGTGAATGCAGAAAAAGCGCTTGCCCTAAATGCCTATTTATTTGAAAAAGAAGCCTTGCATCTCCAACTTTATAATGCCTATCTCACTCTTGCGGCTAAAGAAGAGGAGGGGAAATCTGAGTTGATTGCAAAAGCTGCAGATCACCTCTTTGGAGCCCTTGATCAACCTGTTAAGAAGGAAAATCTCGTATGGCTAGCTCAGTACTACCACAACCAACTCACCCATGCACCGCTTGAAAAAAAGAGCACTTATTTAAGCCGCTCCATCTCCGTTTTTGAAAAACTCATTGGAAGCATACTCTCCTGTGAAAAAGAGGCCCAAATACTCACTCTTTGCGACCTCTATACGCAAGCGGGCTTCCATGAGAAGAAGAACACTCTCCTTCAAGCGCTTAAAAAAGAACAAGACCACAGTCCCAATCAGGGATGGCGCTATGCACGCCTTGCTCTCTTTGAGTTAGCGAAAAGCTATGAGATGCTCGGCGATTCTAAAAACGCTTTGGATGGCTACGATTTCCTCATTCAATCGGCAGCGCATGCATCCTCCTACTTTGGGACAGCGGCGCAACTTCAAAAAACATTATTGCAATACTCTTTAAATCCTAGCGCCTCACAAAACACCCTGGATCAATTAAAAGATTTAGAGATCCGGCGCAAACTCCTCTCTGAACCGATTCACCTAGAGGCGGCACTCCATTATATCGAAATCAAATCGAGTCTCTCTTCCGAAAATGACAGGTTAAGGACGCAGTTGAAGCTGTTTGACCATATGAAAACTTCTTTTAACCACCAAGAAGACCCTCTTGTCCAACAATACTTTGGCGTTAAAGGGCGATTTGAGGATAAAATGAAAATCTTCCAGCATTATATGCAGTATCTCAGCTCTGAGGAGCTGCGCATACAAGGAGAGATTGCTTTGAAAAATCAGAAAGAAGAGCATGCGAACGAACTTTTTCTTCAAGCAGAGCTTCAATTGGAAGAGCTTGCTAAAGTGACAATGCATCCCCTTTTGGAAAATAGAGTGAGAAGAAGTCAGGAGGCGAAGCCTAACGTTTTATGACAGCATTTATTCATCCGATAAAACAAAAATCCCTTCTGTTCAAAGCTTTTGCGATCTCTTTAGCCATCCATGCGGCGGGTCTCATTTATTTCTATAGCCATCCCCTATTACTCCATAATTCTTGGGAATCTCTCTTTGGAAGATCTTCGATGACACCTACCGTGTTAACGTTTGAAGAGGAATCCAAAGAGATGGCGCAAAAAAACAAAGAACTCGAAGAATCTTTTGAAGAAATGATCACTCTTTCCTCTCATTTACAAAAACCGTGGGATTTAAATGCATTTCCAGAAGGGATAGCCCTATCCCCCTCTTCAGAAGAAGAGCGCTCCTTCGAACTGATGTTTGAACCGCCTAGATACTCCTCTATTGAAGATAAGCTCTCCTTTGAGTCCATTGCAGTGACCGAAGAGCCCTCCCTTGTAGAGACACCAGAGGGATCTCTTGTCCTTTTGGATGAAACTCCGCTTGCAAGCATGGTAGTCCCGATTGTTTTTGACCCTTTTGCATCACCGATTGCGCCTCCCTCCATTCAAGAAGACTTGCGAGTTGAAAATGACGCGATCGATGCCGATTTTGCAGCTCTTGACCCCTCTTTTAAAGCAGTCCTTCCAGAGACCGATCAATTAGGCGTTCAACTCGCCCAATCTTCCCCTCTATTTTTAGAAGAAGCAGACTTAACCCCTCGCCTAAAAACAGATTCTAAAAGAGCCTTAGACGCCTCCGAAAAGCTCGCCTCCGATGAATTCTCAGGTCCAGCAGCTCCTCTTTTTTTAAGTGAAGCACCCCCGAATCCCCAAGAAATGCCTGCAAAAGAATTTTCTACGTCCTCAGAAATTGGAAGCTATGATCTCCCGGAATGTGCAACTGCTACTGAGTGGAATGCGGACTTTGCTATGAAATTGCAATTTTTGCCTAAAACAACAGGCGAAGGTTACAGCTTCTCTATTGAGATCTCCCCCTCTTTTGATGTTAGCGCGTACACTTTAAAACAAAACTTCCATTTTATCCTCGATAGATCAAGCTCTATTGAAAAGCATCGTTTTGCTATATTTAAAAGAGGCGTTCTTAAAGCGCTTGCCAGCATGAAGTCAGGAGAATCATTCAACATTTATTTCCTCGATAAAAAAATGACGCGGATGAGCGCAACGCCGATTCCCTATAGTATGAAAGCAGTCCTGGCTGCCGAAGCATTTATGGAAAAACAAGAAGCTGGAGGGATCTTCTCCTCTTCCGACATCTACGCCTCTTTAGAAAAAATCCTACCCGATCTGCCGCTTGATGGATCTGTCAATACAGCGGTTCTTCTGACCGATGGGAAAAGTTCTTTAAACCATTCTAAACAACAACAGACACTCAAACGCTTAGTTGAGAAAAACAATCACCGACTCTCCATTTATACAGCAGCCATTGGAAATAAAAACGATCTTCTCCTCTTGGATCTCTTAAGTTCGATTAGTGGCGGCAAGCTCCTCTATGCAGATACCCATGCGTCTTTTCCTAGAAAACTTGCTAAACTCATCATTGATCTCCACGACCCTATCGCAACGGATCTCGTCATTTCAGCAACTCCAAAAAAAGCTGATTCTCACATCGAACTCTATCCAGCCTCTGGCCACCTTCCCAATCTCTATTCCCATAACCCTTATGTGATTATCGGGCAGATTGATAAACCCTGCAATTTTGACCTCCTCATTGAAGGCAAACACAATGACCAGTGGGTTTCTATCAAAAAGAGGGTCTCCTTTGTGGAGGGAGAAAAAGCAAATCGCTCTCTTGAAAAACAATGGAATGGCGCTGAAGCTCACCTCTCTTACTCTAAATTCTTAAAAGAGGGCAAAGTTGCCTATCTCGATGAAGCTAAGGAGATTCTCAAGAAATCACGTATTGGGTTTGAATGACACTACGTGTGATTGGAGGAGAATTTCGCAATCGCTCTTTAGCGGCTCCCAAGGGAACAACTACAAGGCCAACTCTTGCCATTATGCGCAAAGCGGTCTTCGATATCTGCCAAGGAGCCATCGAGGAAGCCTCCTTTCTCGATCTTTTTGCAGGCTCTGGCGCCATGGGAATTGAAGCATTAAGCCGAGGCGCCGCCCATGCGACATTCATCGAAAGCAATCGCCTGGCCATTGCCTGCATCCAAGCAAATCTAAAAAACTTAAAAATTGAAGATCGAGCGGATCTATTGCTATCTGATGTCTTTGTGAGCCTTAAGAAATTAGCAAAACAGGGAAAAGCGTTCGATGTAATCTATATTGATCCGCCTTACGCCCTATCCACTAAAAGCGCGCTGCTCATCGAGCTCCTCTCATTTTTAAATACGCATAAACTCCTAGCGCCACTTGCGACCCTTTTTATCGAGGAAGCAGCACCAGAGCATTTAGATATTGTGGCAGTGGAACACTTAAGCCTACAGCATCTCAATAGCAGAAAGTTTAGCCAGTCGGTCTTACATCAGTTTTCACACCGCGAGCCCTAAAAACCAACTCTGACCTGACCTCCCACACTCGAATCTCTGTAATTGTGTCCATTTTTAGGTTGTTTGTGTATAACTCTTTTTGTTTCTTCTGAACAATCCCAACAACAGTCTCTAAAACCTTCATATGCTATACAATAGCAAGAAATAATTATAATAAAAAAATAAAATTTTTATTCATTTGGCGCTTAGCAAAGACAGGCTCAGATTTGCATGATTTATTGGATTCAAGTCCAGTCTAGAACGACTTTTCCTGAACAGCCCGAACGCATCACTTCAAAAGCTTTCTCATATTCATCTGCTGGAAAAACGTGGGTGACGATCGGCTCTACTTTTAAGCCGCTTTGCAACATGGCAATCATTTTATACCAGGTTTCAAACATTTCCCTTCCATAAATCCCTTTTAAGAATAGTCCTTTGAAAATGACTTTTGTCCAATCAATTGCTAAATCATTGGGAAGGATCCCAAGTAATGCCATTTTACCGCCATTATTCATCACCTCAATCATCGAATTTAAAGCAGCGCCGCTTCCTGACATTTCGAGGCCCACATCAAAGCCCTCTGTCATCTTCAACTCTTTCATGACATCGGTTAGTTTTTCGCGGCTGACATCGACAGCGCGTGTGACACCCATCTCTTTAGCCAATTTAAGGCGGTAGGGATTAATATCTGTAATGACGACGTGGCGCGCACCGACATGACGCGCAATAACGGCTGCCATGAGTCCAATGGGACCAGCGCCAGCAATTAAAACATCTTCGCCGACTAGGTCAAAGGAAAGTGCCGTATGGACAGCATTTCCAAGAGGATCTAACATCGAGGCAATGTTGTCTGGAATTTCATCAGGCAAAACGACGACGTTCGTTGCAGGAAAAGCAAAATACTCAGCAAAACATCCGGTGCAAGTGACTCCAATTCCCATGGTGTTGCGGCAGAGGTGGCGCTTACCTGCTCTGCAATTGCGGCATTCCCAACAAATGAGGTGTCCCTCTCCCGAGACGCGATCGCCCACTTTCACCCCTTTTGCGCAAGAGCCTATCTTTTCGATAATGCCATAAAACTCATGGCCTGTTGTGATGGGAACAGGAATTGTTTTTTGCGCCCAATCATCCCAGTTATAAATATGCACGTCGGTGCCGCAAACAGATGTCTTTTGAATTTTAATCAAAACATCCTCAGGTCCTATCTCCGGCATAGGCGCATCATATAACCAAAGGCCAGGTTCTCTTTTTAATTTCCCAAGTGCTTTCATGGAATGACTCCTAGTTGTTTTCCAACGTGACTAAATGCTTCTAGGGCATGGTCTAAATGTTCTTTTTCGTGACCGGCTGACATTTGGGTGCGAATACGCGCTAATCCCTTGGGAACAACAGGAAAAGAAAAGCCGATCGCATAGATCCCTTTTTCTAATAAAAGACGAGACATCTCTGTCGCTAATTTCGCATCGCCTAACATGACAGGGATGATGGGGTGAGAGCCTGGAACGAGTTTAAATCCAAGCTTTTCCATATGCGTGCGGAAATACACCGTATTTTTCTTCAATTTCTCTCTTAAAAGACTGTTTTGTTCGAGCATATCGAGCACTTTTAGGCTCGTTGCTGTAATGATGGGGGCTAAGGTATTTGAAAAGAGGTAAGGGCGAGAGCGTTGGCGCAACCATTCGACGATCTCTTTGCGCGAACTGACATAGCCACCAGACGCTCCGCCTAATGCTTTTCCTAAAGTCCCAGTTAAGATATCGACTCTTCCCCAAACATCACAGTGTTCGTGGGAGCCTCTGCCGCGCTCTCCCAAAAAACCCGTTGCATGGCAATCATCGACCATGACAAGAGCGCCATATTTATCGGCTAAATTACAGATCCCTTTGAGATTGGCGATGATCCCATCCATCGAAAAAACGCCATCTGTCGCAATCATCTTAAATCTGCAATCTTTAGCCTCTTGCAGATTTTTTTCTAAATCGGCCATGTCGTTATTGGCATACCGAAAGCGCTTGGCTTTACAGAGGCGAATTCCATCGATGATGCTCGCGTGATTTAAAGAATCGCTGATAATTGCATCTTCTTCAGACAAAAGGGTCTCAAAGAGGCCTCCGTTCGCATCGAAACAAGAGGAATAAAGGATCGTGTCTTCCATCCCCAAGAATTGGCTAAGTCTAGATTCGAGTGTCTTATGGATTGTTTGTGTGCCGCAAATAAAACGAACGGATGCCATTCCAAAACCGTACTGATCTGCCGCCTCTTTTGCGACTTTGATCAGCTCGGGGTGATCTGCAAGCCCTAAGTAGTTATTCGCGCAAAGATTAATGACAGTTTTTTTAGCCACCGTAATTTCTGCTGCCTGAGGAGAGGTGATAACCCTCTCCTCTTTATACAGGCCGCTCTCTTTGAGCTCGAGTGTTTGGGTCTTTAAATTTTCTAAAAACTGCGTTTTATTCATTAGACCTCTTGCGTAACCTCATTTGCTTGTTAAAACCGATCTTTTTTCGCCATTTAAAATTCTATCAATTCGCCTACCTTGACAAAATCACATTAGACAAGACTTTTTTGAGCGCCAAAGCTCCCGGGGTTCGAAGATCGCAAATGTGGCTAGTATTGGCCAATACAACCCCATTTGCGATCTTCGAACCGCTTAGGCTTTCACGCCAAAAAAAGTTTTTGTCTAATGTGACTTTGTCAAGCTACACTGCGCGTATGTCTTAATCGATAGAATTTTAAATGGCAAAAAAATCTTCGATTTTTCCAAACAAAGCAGATTACGCAAGAGGTCTATTTAGGAAACCTTTTTTCCTTTTTCATATTTGGCTTGAGTGACCTCTCCCTTCTCATCAAAGCTTTTCTTGATACCATTCAATTGATCATCAGCAAATACTTGGAGAAGAGCTGGTCTGCCATCATCATAATACTTATTGAGTTTGCCATGACGCTTGCCATCTTTGTATTCCCCTTCAAAAATGAGTACCCCATTTTCATTCCACTCTTGATAGACGCCATTGATCTTGCCCTTAGCGTACGGAATGAGCTTGGCTAATTTTCCACTTTTAAAGTAAGTCTTTTCGTCCCCTTCTTCGAGGTTACCCTCAAAACTCACATCTTTAAAGATAGTCCCATCTGGGAAATACTGAATCGCTTGACCTTGGCGCTGATCCCGATGAAATTCCATTTCCATGACAACGTTTGAATTGCCATTAAAAATTTTGGCAGGGCCTTCTTTGACGCCATTTTTATAGAATGTCGAGGCGATTTTTTTGCCTTCTTCATTATATTCTGAAGCTTCCCCTTCTGGCAGGTGGTTGATAAAATTAAGTTCTAGCGCTTTCACTTTTCCAAAATACTCGTGCGATGGGTAGTACACCTCGTGAACCCCTTCGCGCCGGTTATTTTTATAATGGAAGATCACCTCTTTTCCATCTTTTGCTTTTTCAAAAAACCGACCGTTAAGCTTCCCATTTTCATAGATCGCTTCTTCTAATAAATTTCCATCCAAATCCCACATCGCTTTTCTTCCATCTAACTCTCCATTGACATAAGAGATCGATGTTTGGATTGAACCTTGAGAATAATAGGTTTTTTGCTCTCCGTGAATTTGCCCTTGATCGTTATAAAAGAAATAACGCGCTACTTGTGCACTGCCTTTCTTATCCAAAGATTCGCTTAAAAAAAATTCTTTTTGCTCTCCAACGGGAATTCCTTTGTGATAGTGCTTTACGGCGCACACGCTGCCATCTTCATAAAACGTTTTGACTTCTCCTTCGAGAAGATCTTGCTTGTAAAGGGCTGTCGCTTTCAATTTTCCACTTGGATAATACTCTTCATCTTTTCCGTTGCGCTTACCCTTTTCGAATTGGATGACTTCTCTTAATACATTCTTCGCATGCCACAACTTAGCTGTGTCAACAGGCAAATCTGCGTCATATGAAATTTCAGATAAGAGTTCATTGTCATCATTTCTTTGCGTATGAAGGCCTTGTTTTTTTCCTAAAACAAATGCTCCACTAAATTTTAAAACTCCTTTTTCAGACCACTCTTTGCGCATTTGATTGAGCTGTCCTGCAACATACTGCTCTTCGAGTTTAGGCGCTCCATTGGGATACCACTCTTTAGCCGATTCTGATTTAATGCCATCTTTTAAAAAGACGCTCATGATCAGCTGCCCTTTTTCATCCCATTCTTCATACAGTCCATCTTTTAAATTGTGCGCATATGACGTCTTAATGTTAAGCTGCCCATTAGGAAAAAACTCCTTTTGCTCCCCTTCATAGTCCCCTTTAATGTAATTGTGATCCACTTTTGGCTTCCCATCTGGATACCATCGACAGAAATGGCCATCTGCCTTGCCATCTATCACTGTGTACTCTGCAATTTTTTGTCCACTGTCTGTAAACTCACAAATCGGTGCTAAGAGTTGACCTACCGAACTATACTGCGCTAGGAATACAGGCTTCCCGTTTTCTGCATTGCGGTAATGTTTTCCGATCGCAATTCCGTCTTTATATTCTCCCTCACCTAGCAACTTACCGTCTTGAGCAAAGAACTGCTCCTTTCCTTGTTTCTTTCCATCTTTTCCATACTGGATCCGATAGCTCTCTTTTCCGTTGGGGTGATATTTGAGATGTGTTCCAATGACTTTCCCTTGATTGAAGTCTTGCACTTCTAAAATCGAACGATCTTCTGCATAAATCACAAGCGCTGGCACCTTTCCATCCGAATGCAACTGTCCCCCTTGATATTGAGCGCTGCTTTTTAAGGCGCCGTCTGGATACCACTCTAATCCATTCCCGTGCGGCACTCCATTTTCATAAGGAATAAGAGCCTCTCGATTTCCCTTTGAAGAATAGCGGATGACCTCACCTGTTGTTTTCCCATCTTCATAAGTCGCCTCTTCTGCCTTGGTTCCATCTTCATGAAACAAGAGCATCGCGCCATGTCTATTCCCATTTTTAAATCCACATTGACCATGCGTTTTCCCTTCAGGATAGAGCGCTTTCATGTCGCCATGTAAAAGACCTCGATTATAAAAGGCGATCTTCTCGACTTGTCCCTCGGCAAAAAAAGAAATGTTCATCCCATGGGGCACAATGGTTGATTTCCACTCTTTAAAACTCGGCTCTCCTTCTGCGATGACAATGAGATCCGTTTCATTTTTGATCTGTCCATTGGGGTAAAAAATGACTTGCTTAACAGGTGTTTCATTGACTTCCGTAATTTGTTCGTAAAACAAAATGCGCATAGGCTGTCCTTCCGGATAGCTTTCCGCAATCACGGGCCGCCAATGAGGCTCCCTTTGCCGTAGTGATTGGGCGACGGGAATGACAGGTTCTGGAGCTGCACATATAAGGGATGTGACTAAACAAAACGCAATCGAAAATATGTTTTTTTTCATAATAATCCCCTGAAAATTTTTTTATGGCGTGTCTAAAAAGAAGCATAAAGGATATCCTTCTTTCAATCAAGCAGGCAAGGAATCTCCATATGACAACACCCCTCAATCCCAACCAAGAAATCGCAGTTAAACACGTCGAGGGGCCCTTACTCGTCCTTGCAGGGGCAGGTTCTGGAAAGACTCGGATCGTGACCCACCGGGTCGCCCACCTCCTCAAACTTGGGGTGCCAAGCTCTGAAATTCTAGCGGTTACCTTCACCAATAAGGCCGCCGCCGAAATGCGCCACCGGATCTTACAGATCACCCATAAAACGGTTCTGACCTGCACGTTTCATAGCCTATGCGCCAAGATTTTGCGCGAATCGATCCATCATTTAGGCTACTCCCGCAGCTTTGTCATTTACGATGAAGACGATAGCGAAAAAGTCCTTAAGGGTTGTTTAAACACCTTGGGTCTCAAAGATGAGAAAGGGCTCTTTAAAAGCCTTAAAAGCCAAATCTCTCAAGCCAAAAATGCCCTTCAGGAACCTGAAGAGTTCGTCAAGGCCGACCCCCAGCTCTACCAAGTGTACACCCTCTATCAAAATAATCTTAAAAGTTACAATGCGCTTGACTTTGATGATCTTCTCTTCCTCACCGTTGCCCTTTTTGAACACCATACCGATGTATTAGAAGCCTATCAGAAACAGTGGTCTTTCATTTTAATTGACGAATACCAAGACACAAATGCAGCACAATATACCATTGCCCAATCGCTCGGCGCTATCCACCGCAACATCTTTGCAGTAGGGGATCCCGACCAATCGATTTACTCTTGGAGAGGTGCAAATATTCAAAATATCCTCAATTTTGAAAAGGATTTTCCAGGTGCTAAAGTCATTCCGCTAGAACAAAATTATCGAAGCCGCAGCAATATCTTAGACGCTGCGAACGCGCTCATCCAACACAATACGAACCGCTATAAAAAAAACTTATGGAGCGACCGAGGGGAAGGGGATCCCATCGGCCTTTTCATCGCAGGCAGCGAGCGGGAAGAAGCCGACTTTGTCATCCGAAGACTCAAAACACTCCATCAGACAAAAGGGGTTCCCTTAAATGATTGCGTGATCTTCTATCGCACAAACTCCCAGTCCCGCCTCTTTGAAGACGCTCTTTTAAGAGATAATCTCCCCTACCAAATCATCGGAGGCCTCTCCTTTTATCAAAGACGAGAAATCAAGGATATCCTCGCCCTCTTACGCCTAGTGCATAGCGGCTCCGACTTTGTCGCGCTTGTGCGCACCATTAACCTTCCCAAAAGGGGGTTAGGCGATGTCTTCCTCAACAATCTTCGCGAATTTGCCATTGAAAACCAGATCGATATCCTCGCCTGCTGCCTCCAAATCGTCGACCATAGGCTCCCCTTCAAAATCTCTGCCAAACAATTTGAAGGATTAAAGCAATACACCGATATGATTTGTGCTCTTAAAGAGATGATCAAAGCAAAAAAACCCATTCACGAAGTGATTACGCAAGCGATCCACCGCTCACACTACCTCAATTACCTCAAAGAAGATCCGGAAAGCTTTGAAGAGCGGCAAGAGAACATTGAAGAGCTCGTTTCAAAAGCAGCTGAGTGGGAACAAGAGGTCACTTACCCAAGCCTAGAGGCATTTCTCGAAGAGATTTCTCTAAAATCTAGCACCGATGAAAAAGGCCCCGCTCACGATACGATTCGCCTCATGACACTCCACAATGGAAAAGGACTCGAATTCACAGCCGTCTTTCTCGTTGGAATGGAAGAAGACCTCTTTCCTCACGCCAATTCCCGAGAAAGCGCTGAAGCGCTTGAGGAAGAGCGGCGCCTGTGCTATGTTGGCATGACGCGCGCTAAAGAACACCTCTGCTTATCCGCCGCAAGCTCCCGCTACCTTTGGGGAATGCCTCGCATGATGCGCCCCAGCCGCTTTCTGAAAGAAATCCCCTCCCACTTCCTCCAAAAGCTCAACATCTTCACCTCCTATAAAAGCGAATCACCAAAAGAGGACGCCCAAGAGGCTGCTTTTGAAGCAGGAGAGACCGTTTTTCATAAAGACTTTGGATCGGGGATCATTCAAAAAACATACACCACATCGCTTGGCCTTACCTACGATGTTTTTTTTCCCCAAGCGCGCACCACGCGGTCGCTTGTTGCAAAATTTGCTAAGTTAAATCGGGTGATTGCGTAACTTGACAAACTCCCTCTAGTGAGGGAGTTGCTTTTTTAATTGGCTTAAAAACACAGAGAAGACCCTTCGCACGCTAATCCATTGTTTCCAATATTGATCGCGCAAACGCAAGCCTTTGAGATTGGGGACCCAGCTGGCTGGGGTAATCACCTCGGCTGGACTCCAAGAAGGACGCCAAAAAGCAGAGGCTTGCTTGTTGCGGCAAATCGTGACTGTTGGCAACCCAAAACAGGAAGCGAGATGCCCAATTCCTGAATCATTGCCAATCATATGCCCCGATTCGTATACGTAAGCGGCAAGCGACGAGAGATCCGCGCTACCAAGCGTATTGACTTGTGCCCATTCTTTTTTTTCAGCATCTGTCAAAATAAAGATCGGTTTTAATCCTTTTCTTTCCAATTTCTTGCCTAACGCTAAAAACTTTTTCTGAGACCAATTTTTCCCAGGACGGGAGCTTGTCGGATGAATAATGACCCGCTCTTTATGCTTACGAGAGAGCAATCCTTCTGGGATCACAATCCCGTTATTTTTAGTCACGAC
Organism: Chlamydia trachomatis; assembly: GCA_945861735.1. Classification (GTDB taxonomy): domain Bacteria; phylum Chlamydiota; class Chlamydiia; order Chlamydiales; family Rhabdochlamydiaceae; genus CAMAVL01. Next base: position 2,808 of record CAMAVL010000017.1, on the reverse strand, counting down.
AGAGAGCTTTAATACCCCTCGACAAAATTGGTAGAGATTCTCAACAAATGGCACCCTCCCATCAAATCGCCCTTGCTCCCAATAAGGGTAATTGGTTTTAGCCGTTGCAATCGGATTGAGCACGGTCGTCTTTTCTTTGTAATGCGTTTGACAATAGGTCAAAATCGCCTGCATGCGCTCTGAGCGCTCATACATAATAAAAAAACGATCAAATGAGGCAAGCGTCATTTCGAGCGCTGTTTCCGGAAAAGGAATTATCGGGAGGGACGGGAACCAAGACTGCATCTGATTTAAAAACGGATGATATGTCGTTACTGCATAACCATTTAAAGACAGATTATGCGATAGAACTAATGTAATTAATCCATCCCCCAACCCTAAACAACTAAATACTGCGCATTTTTTCATAATAGACAACATTTAAACAAACTGTTATTCAATAAAATAACTAACCAAAACAACCGCAATGCACAATATATCAATAAAACAAGAACATCAAATTAAACAGAGCCAAAACCTACTTGTCTCTTTGGCAATGCAGCAGGCTTTTCACGTTCTCCAAATGCCAGCTCTTGAGCTCTCCGAGTGGATGAAACTCGAAATTGAACAAAACCCCATCCTAGAGATTGACTTGAGCGGGGAAACAAACAAAGAATCCCTTGAAGATCTTGAGAACTCTGAATCTTCCCAAAAAACCTATCATAAAGGGTCGGGGGAGTTTTCTAAAAAGAAAAAAACATACGAAGAGAGCCTTCTCTGCTATCCAATTTCTTTATATGAGCACCTCAATCAACAAGCGAGACTGAGTTTTTCCTCTCCAGAGGATCTAAATCTTGCAGAAACGCTCCTCAGCCATTTGGATGAACGGGGGTTTTTAAGCATTCCCCTAGAAGAGATCGACTCATCTGAAAGAGCGAAGGCAGTTCTATCTACCTTGCAAACGCTAGAACCTGCGGGCGTTGCAGCAACAAACTTAAGAGATTCTCTTCTCATCCAATTGCGTCATAAGCAAAAAGAACTGCATTTGAGTTATCGCATTGTAGAGAAACATTACAATGATCTGATGCACAATCGCTTACCCCTAATCTGCAAGGAGCTACAAAGCTCTTTAAAAGCCATTCAACACGCAATTCAAACAGATATTGTCCCACTAGATCCTCATCCCGGCTATCGCTTCATCCAAGAATTTGCCGCGAATATCCTTCCAGATATTCTCCTCGACTATCAAGATGATCAGTGGATTATTTCCATTAACCAATCTCTTATCCCCAAATTTCAAACAGCTCCCATCTATGAAAAACGGATGAAAGAACACCTTTGCAATGCGCAAGAATCCCTCTTTGTCCGCCAGCATCTCTCAAAGGGAAAGTGGCTAACCCAAATTGTCAAAAGACGCCATGATACTTTAAAAAAGGTCGCTACCTACTTAATCAAAAAACAAGCCCCCTTCTTAAGCGGAGAGCAAAAAGCATTGATCCCAATGACGCTAAAAGAAATGGCCGAAGAGCTTGGCATTCATGAATCGACAGCCACGCGCGCAGTTCACGGCAAATACATCTCTTGTCCTCAAGGGATGTTTTCCCTAAAGAGCTTCTTCACTCATAGCGTGACTTGCGAAAATGGGCAAAAAGTCTCCAATCATACGTTAAGGCAACTGCTTGGCCAAATGATTGTTGGGGAAGATAAATTCCATCCTCTATCCGATGAAGATATTGCCTCCCAATTTAAAAAAATGGGAATCCCCTGCGCTAGACGCACCGTTGCAAAATATCGGGAACATCTGCAGATCGCTCCCTCCTCCCGCAGACGCAAGTGGGGAGCTCATTCACAAAAATAAGCTTGCGTGATCATTTTCCAACGCATGCTTGCTTGACTCTCAATGTAATCCTTGATTTTCGAAGGAGAGCTGCGAGCAAAGAGGCAAATCTCTGCATCGGTAAGGCGCAAGGCAACAGCTAAAGAGGATTTGTTAGAGCCAATCATTTGAGAAATTCGTTGCAAACAGTGCTTAAAGAGTCTCTGGTTTTTATACAGGCGGACCGCTCCAATACTTAAAAGGAGCCAAGGAAGCGCGATTCCAATTGAAAGAAGCGCTGGAAGATCAAAAAAAACGTCTAGCCACTGAATGCTTAAAGAAAATAGAAGAAAAAAAAGAAAGATTCCCATTTCATACGGCTTTTGAAAAAAAGGGCCAAAATATTTACGCCAAGAAACTTTTGAAGTTTGATAGGCTAAAATCTCTTCAAACTGATCCTCTCGAAACCCCAGACGGACCGCATGGACAAGTTCATGGGCAATCGCTTCCGTAGCAGAAAATGGGATTAAGGTCTTTTTTCGAATTTGAATTGAAGGCGTTATGGTTTTGTTTGACGCAATCTCTTGCCACGTGGCAGCTCCCTCCCAGATGGAAAGTCCCTTATTGCAACAATCGATTCTTACCCAATTGGGTTCTGCATCAAACAGAGAGGAAAAGAGACCTAATGGATCTGCTGGGCAAGATGCTGTGATGGCAGAGCCCCTAGCTCTTGCAAAAAATTGGACCTCGGTCTCTTCTGGAAAGGGAATCAGCCCCCTGCGATTGAGTTCAATTAAATCCATTATTCACCTATACAGATGGCTTAAGGATCCCCTTCTTCGCCTAAATTGCGCAAGGGTTATTTTAACTTGACAAAGTCACATTAGACAAGACTTTTTTTGAGCGTCAAAGCTCCCAGGGATCGAATAGCGCAAATGGGGCTAGTATTGAATAATACAACCCCATTTGCGCTATTCGATCCCTGGGGCTTTCACGCCAAAAAAAGTTTTTGT
>CAMAVL010000016.1 GCA_945861735.1 Chlamydia trachomatis | reverse complement strand
TACCTAGTCGGGAAGAATACTGTTGATGCGATGCATGCAACAACAGAACAACACCGCTAGGTCATAGTGATCATGAACCGCCGTATACGGTTCCGTACGTACGGTGGTGTGAGAGGACGGGAGCTAAAAGGCTCCCTCCTACTCGATATTTACGAGCGTCAATTCTAGGGAGTTTTCGCGTCAGCCCAAATGTAGGCGATTAAGTTGGACGGAGTATAGTCAAAGATCTCCATATTCATTGAAAAAAAGGGGGGTATTTTGAAAAGCACTTCATTAATTATGATCCTACTGTCAATAATGGAAATTAGAAAGCATGTTGAGGAATTATGCAAAAAGTTTATGCAATTTTTGGAGCAGCGGGCGGAATTGGATCCGTTTTGGCAAAGCGACTTTCTGAAATGGGAAATGTGGTCTATTTGCTCGGTAGAAATACAGCAAAATTAGAGCAGCTTTCACAAGAAATTTCCCAGCCCTACATCACAACAGATGCCACAGATGAAACCCTCGTAGAAAAAGCGCTACAACAGATTGTAGAAAAGGAAGGACAACTTGACGGAGTCGTCTCTTTAATCGGATCCATTTTCCTTAAACCTATAAGCCTTACCTCACAAAAAGAATTTGAAGAGGTAATGAAAACCAATACCACTTCCTCATTTTGTATTTTAAAACATGCTCTACGTCTTATGAAAAAAGGCTCGATAGTCCTTTCTTCTTCTGCGGCTTCATGCATAGGGCTTGCCAATCATGAAAGTATCGCAGCAGCCAAAGCTGCTGTGATCGGTATGATGAGAGCTGCAGCAGCCTCTTACGCAACAAAAGGAATTCGTATCAATGCAGTAGCTCCCGGTCTTACAAGAACACCTCTTGCTGAAGCCATCACAAGTAATGAAACAGCCCTTAAGGCGTCTACAAGTTTTCACCCGATGGGGCGCATCGGAGAGCCTGAAGACGTCGCAGCAGCTATTTTTTGGCTACTTTCCGAAGAGAGCTCTTTTGTTACAGCGGATGTGATCACGATAGATGGAGGTCTTTCTTCTATCAAACTTCGTTAAGGACTATAAACTTCAAATTATACCCAACTCGGTCAGCAACTTGGAATTTGGACCGCGCCAAAGCCCCGGGGATCGTCGATCTTAAGTCGCCCCATATTGTTAATATGGGGCGACTTAAGATCGATGATCCGCAGGAGCTTTCGCGCAGGTCCAAATCCAAGTTCATGACCGAGTTGGGTATAGCTAAAGCTCTTTCAAAAAGGTCTCTGCGATGTTGAGCATTTTAGAGTCATTTTCTTTTTTTTTGGCCATAAGAGATAAAATACTCAAACGCGGCTGTTTTTCAAAAAATTCTCCGTGTTTGATCATAAAGCGCCAAAAAAGAGCATCCCAAATCTTGCACCACTCCCCTTTAGAATAATCACTCATTTTTAAGACGTAGTTAGAACCACTAAAATAAGGTTTTGTAGTCATCATTCCCCCATCCGCATATTGACTCATCCCATATACGTTTGGAACCATTACCCAGTCATAGGCATCGATAAATAATTCCATAAACCATCTGTAGATCTCCTTTGGACTGGTCTCACAAAGTAAAAAGAAATTGCCAAGCAACATTAGCCGTTCAATATGATGAACGTATGCATATTTATTCAGTTTTTTAATCGTTTCATCTAACGGCATCAACCCAGTTGTCCCTTCATAAAACGCTTTAGGAATTTTACGCCTATGCTTAAAAAAATTCGAAGTTCTTTGCTTCTCTCCAATCGTATGATAGATTCCTCGAACGAACTCTCTCCATCCAATCACCTGCCTCAAAAAACCCTCTAAACTATTTAAAGCTACTTTATGGTTTTTACAAAATTCTATGGTTTCTTCGATGATTTCATCAGGAGTAAGAAGACCTATATTGAGAACAGGCGAAAGGCACGAGTGAAAGAGAATCGACTCTTTTTGTGAGATGGCATCTTCATAGTCTCCAAAAAACTGAAGGCGATTTTCTAGAAAATTTTTTAGAGCTTTTTTTGCTAGGAGATGCGTAGTTGGATAGTTAAAGCTATCTAAATCACCTGGGTTATTTGGATATTTTTTTTCCACATACAAAATAGCCTCTTCGATTTCTTCCGTTCTTTGGAATTTTGGAGGATCTGGAATGGAAAAAGCTTTGGGCAATTTTTTTCGATTTTCTTGATCCATGCTCCATTTACCGCCTAACGGCTTACCTTTTTTGTCTAGCAGGAGGTTAAACTTTTTTCTTTGATAAATGTAAAAAGTTTCAAAATGCAAATGGTTTTTTCCTCTAAAAAGAGATTGAAATTCTTCTACGCTCGTCAAAAATCCAGGACTTGGATCAATTTGCAGCTTAATTTGAAGCTTCTTTGCTAAGGATGTCAGTTTTTTTTCTAGAACTATGTCATCAAGCTCTACCAAATAGAGTGCAGAAAGATGCATTCGCTCCACAGCAAGCTCCCAATCTTCCTCAAGGTAGTGGGTCGTATACCCCTTTTTTTTAAGATTTTTTTCAAAACTTTTTAAAGACGCTCGATGCAAGATCAACTTTTGTTTATGAAAACGAAATTCCGAGAAAAAACGGGAATCTTCGATAAGAAGAATAGAACGATCTTTTTGAAAACTTGGATAGTGTTCGAAAAGTTGATGAGGAAAGACCAAAACACATTCCATATATTGATGGAGCCTCCTTAGAATGTTTAAAAATCGCGAAGCTACCCGATGCTTTTCTCATTTTTTTACAATTGATTCAATATTTTTATGAATTTTCATCAAAAATTTTCAATCAATCTGGAAATTGTCTAGCTAAATCGGGGAAGCATCACTTTTTGGTTCGATAAAAATGCAATGATTATCGCGCAACTTAGAAATGACTTTAAGTTGTTAACAAAATCTGTTACGTTTCTAGTTGATACCCCACTTAAATACCTTGTCGATACCCACAAGTGCCAAGCAAATAGTTTGATTAACAAGTAAATAATTCAGTAACATGTTCGGCTCCAACAGGAGTCTTAACATGCTTAGTTCTAAAGTCTGGATTGAAAAACAGTGTGAATTATTAGGGCTGCCAAAATCGACCTACTACTATGAGCCATGCAGGGATGATAGGTTTAACCTGGCTATGATGAAGGAGATTGATCAGATATTTATGGAGTGTCCCTTCTATGGCAAACGGCGCATTAGCGCCGTTTTGAAATCGAAGGGGCATGATGTAGGTGTAGATCTAGCCAGAACCCTCATGAAGCGAATGGGAATTGAAGCGATTTATCCAAAGCCGAATTTAAGCAAGCCAAACCCAAACTAGAAACGGCAGTTCGAGATGGAAAAGTGATGCAAGGTTTTGAGTCAGAACCTATTTCGATAGGGGGCGCACATTCCCTAACGGTGAAGGGTCCCTCTGTCGGAAGAGGTTCTGGTTCAAAAGATTGCGTTAATTTGCCGTCTCCAACTGCCGTTTCTAGGGTTCAAGCGCCCCATTCGCAATATCGTCTTTATGGGGATGGGGGAGCCTTTAGATAACTATGCTCAAGTTGTGCAAGCCATTAAAATATTAACAGATCCTGCAGGACTTAAATTTGGGTCTAGCCGGATTACTGTTTCGACAAGTGGTCTCGTTCCCCAAATCTACCAGTTAATTGAAGATGTTGACCCTGCGTTAAATTTAGCTGTATCTGTGAATGCTCCAAATGATGCCGTTCGCAATAAAATCATGCCGGTGAACCGTCAATGGAACATGGCAGAATTAAAGGCGGCGATGCAAGCTTATTGTGCGCATCCCAGAAGAGAGATCCTCATCGAATACGTATTGCTTAAAGGGATTAATGACTCGTTGGAAGATGCGGATCAACTAGGGTCTTATCTAGAAGGGCTTCGGGTGAAGGTCAACTTAATTCCGTATAATTCTCAGACAAGGCAGCGGTTTTCTCCACCGGATGAGGGCCAAAAAGAGGTGTTTCTCAAAAGAATGCGTGCTTTAGGGTATCAAACGCAGATGAGAGTTACTAAAGGAGAGAAGATGATGGCAGCATGTGGACAGCTTGGAAATTTAAATTTAAGGAAGCTATTGCTCAATTGTCCATAAAAAGAGTATAAGGCTAGAAAGTACCGTTAACTATTTTGCTGGGAGCTCATATATGGTCGATAAGAAGAAATTTGCTGAAGAGGATGCTTCTGGATATCGGATCGATATCTTAGGGCGCAATGTTCAAATCTCAGAACCAATGAAGACGTACGCTTGGGACAAACTATCCAAAATCGAGCGGTTTCATAATCACATCATGCACGTTCATGTGACGTTAGATATTCAAAAGCTTGAGCATGTGTGCGCGATTGTTTTAAAGATCGATCATATTCAAGTAAAGACTCAAGCGGAAAGTACGGATATGTATGTATCGATCGATAGAGCCGTAGATCGACTACAGAGCCTGTTGCGTCGCTATAAGAGTCGAATCCAAGACCATCATAAAAGGGGTCCTGTCATTCAAGATGTTGAGGTGAGTGTATTTGAAAGACCCTATGATGAAGTGGCTGAAATTAATGCAGAGATTGAAGAGGAAAAGAAGCTTGCGCAATCGGATCAATTAACGCCGCCTAAATTGATCGGCAGTGAAAAAAAACCGTTAAAAATGCTCACAATCAATGAAGCGTTGATGAAGATGGATTTATCAGGGAATTCTTTTCTTCTGTTTCGGGCGGAAGAAGATCAAAAGTTAAAGGTCATGTACCGGAGAACAGATGGGAATTACGGACTTATCTTGCCCGAATAATGCGCTCATATTTGATGAGGTGCGCAAGCAGTTTGTGAAGTCTACTCCAGAAGAGATTGTCAGACAGTCTCTTTTGCAGAAAATGATCCATCAGCTGGGGTATCCTAAAGAGCTCATTGCAGTAGAAAAAGAATTAAAAGAGCTCCCTTTTGGGAGAGAATCTCCCGTTGCGCGTCGACGTATCGATATTGTCTGTTTTGCTAAAGGGGATTCCTCGTTGTTTCCCTTGATTGTCATTGAGTGCAAGAGGGGAGCTGTCGATACAACAAAGGCGTTAAATCAGGTTATTGGTTACAACTATTTTATCAAAGCGCCCTTTGTCGCAGTGGCTAATGAAAGAAGCGTTTTTTTAAGTTTTTTTGATCCTATAGAGCAGAAACCTTTATTTTTTGAGGGACTGCCTTCTTATCACGAACTTATCTTCAGGGTTTCACATGACAATAGTTAGTCTATCGCAAGCCCCCGTTTTTTTAACCGATCTCAAGGGAGACATCTCTTCTGTAGAAGTTCTAATTGTCTACGGAATAGAAGATGGAGCCATATATCAATCATTACAAAAATGGCTAAGAGAGGAGCCCTCCCGTTATCTGATCTTCATCGAAGATAATGAAGAGCGTTTCTTGCAAATGAAGGAATTAAAAGATCCTAAGCTGAGACTCTACTTTTATCAAGAGGACAATGACACTTTTTTTAAAGAGATCGCCTGGGAATTTGTCTTTTTGAAATTCTCTTATGCAGTCAGCCAAGAATATGCAAGAGAAAAAGTAGAAAAGATGAACGCTCTATTTTTTCAGCTGCACCACTATCACGAAGGGGTCAATCTTTTAGCCTCAGATTCTCGAGATATGGGAGCTGCTGTTTTTAAAAATATTTTGCAGAATCAAAAGCATTTAGCGGGTTCCGTTTTAGCTGAATCGCTGCGGATGCGCTGTAAGGGGATTCCAGCTGTGATCTGTGGCGCGGGCGGTTCTTTAGATCATGCTTTAGATTCTATTCAATCACTTGGTGATCGCGCTCTTATTTTTGCAGGAGGATCTGCCGTAACAACTCTTTCTACCTACGCGATCCGTCCTCATTTTTGTGCGCATTTTGATCCGAATCCACCTCGGGAGCGATTTTTAAAACAAGATGTCGCAGAAGTGCCTCATTTTTATCAAAGTCGCTTTTCTTCAGGTTTATTGGATACAGTGCATGCACCGCTCATTTGGGTGGCAGAAGGGGGGAGCTATCCGATTGAGCATTGGATCAAAGAACAGTATGGAATTGATGCCCCATCATTTGATGGAGGATGGACCGTTGCTAACTTGTGTACGGCGTTAGCTATCCATTTAGGCTGTGATCCGATTATTTTTGTCGGAATGGATTTTTCTGTTTCTGAGCCTGATGCCCAAGACTCCTGGGTCGAAGTTGAGAATGGCCTATACACCAAAAGAGATTGGCTCATGAGTGTGGAGTGGCTAAGTGCATTTGCTAAGCAGCATTCGTCTATCCGCATTCTAAATGCAACAAAGGCGGGGTTAGAGATTCCAGGCGTCGATCGGATTGCATTAGATGAGGTCCTTCAACCGCTGGAGGAAACCTATGATCTCAATGGATTAATCCACGCACTGATTCAGACAGCCGTGCATCCTAAAGTGACAGATGAGGTCTCAAGTGAGCTCGAAAATAGTTTGAAGCAATGTGGATCTATTTGCGATCAGCTCCTTGGCCTATGGGAAAAACATTACCCTCAATCTCCACTCGATACGGGCGCCTATGCACTCAATCAATTGGATTTAGAGCAAGAGGTGATCTATCATTATTTTCTAGAGCCTCTATGGCAGATTTGGAAAAAACCGATTTTACGCGATGCGACCCATCCTTTAGAAAAGCATCTGCATCAGCTTCTTTTTTTTAAACGCGCGATTGAGGCCAACACATTATGAGTTTGGAAAAATATACCGTAGAAAAAGATCAATTCATTTTAAAAGATGAAGAGCTAGGGCTTGATCGGATCCTTCCATTTACGCTTCCGCGGCTCCCTCACGATCTCTTCGCGCCTAAGTTATTACAACCAGGAGATCTCCTCGTTTTAGAAAAAGATCCCGTTGGGGATTTGCGCGCTGCTTTTTTAACGCGCGATGGAAAAAAACATGGGCAATGTCATCTTTTTTATACTGAAGGGCAGCTGCAGGCGGAAATGTTTTATCAGATGGGAAAACTCCATGGGCCTTCCCTATTTTACGGGATGCAGGGTCAAGTGCTCTCGCGCACCTATTTTTGCGAAGGGAAGAGAGAGGGGAAAGCGCATTTGTTTTTCTCATCTGAAAAAACCGCAAGTATTCAGCGATTTAAAGACGGTGCGTGGGATGGAATCCAAGAGTATTTCTATGAAGATGGATCGATTCGCAGTCTATTGTCTTATAAAGCTGGAAAATTAGACTCGGAGGTCCAGCTGTTTTGGGAAAATGGTCAAAAAAAACGCTCGACCCACTACCAAGAGGGAAAGAGAAATGGATCCGATCGCATTTGGAATGAGAAAGGGATTTTAATCGATGAGGGGCAGTACCTACATGGAGAGCCTACTGGCACACATCGTCATTTTTTTCCAAGCGGTCAGTTAAAAGAAGAAATTGTGTATCATACTCCCATCCAATCCTCTCGTAGAGAATGGGACATCGATGGCAACCTTCTTGAGAAAAAGCTTTAAAATATGTGGACAGATCGCTATCCGGAAATTGCATTCTTACTCTCCTTTAGCGCCTATGACACAACTCCCAAGCATCGAATTGATTCTGAAGAAGAGTGCGCTCTTTGGTATCAGGGTTTACTCTTAGAAGGAGTGGATATCCTCTATGTCTTTGGGATAGGCTCGGGAGAGAGCTACTCAAAAGCAAAAAGCTGGCTCCAAGAAAAAAAAGAAAGGATGCTCATCTTTTTAGAAGATGATTTAGGTGTGTTGTCCACACTCATCTCTCAAGAGCTCTTAAACGATCCCCAAGTACACATTCAGCTCATTAGTGATTCCAAAGAGCTCGATGCGACTTTGCAAACGCTTGTCGAAACATTTCCATCTAACCGGATCGAAGTCAGTGCTTCAATCCATTATGCAAAGATGAGATTTCGCCTCTTTAAAAAACTGAACCTAAAGCTCTTGAGGCTAAGCGCTGTTACCAATGCCTTAATGACAGAGGCTCTTTATTCTCATGAACTCTTAGTAAATGTTCTCGCAAATCTCAAACATTGGCCGCAGAGTTTTTTTGCCAATGGACTAAAAGGAAAATTTAAAAATATTCCCGCGATCATTTGTGGGGCCGGACCCTCGCTTAATGCTGCCATCCCTCTGTTACGAACACTCGAAGATAAGGCGTTGATCATCGCAGGTGGATCCGCCATTGCAGCTTTAAGTCATTTTGGCCTCGTGCCTCATATTGGGATGGCTTTAGATCCTAACCGCGAAGAATATTCCAGATTAAAAGCCTCTTCCGCTTTTGAGATGCCGCTCCTCTATGGCACCAGGTTACACCCCGATGTTTTCCAAACCTGCAGCGGTCCCTTTGGGTATATCCAATCTTTTACTGGAGGACCGTGTGAAGCCTATTTCGAAAGGGAACTTGGGATTCAAGCAGATCCGATCGGTCCAGATTTAGGTCCCGAAGCACTTTCTATTACGACACTCGCAATCGCTTTAGCTGTTGAAATGGGCTGCAATCCGATTATTCTCAACGGCGTAGATCTCGCCTATACAGGGATGCAGCGTTATGCTGAAGGTGTTATGCAAACCTCTCAAGTATTTCTTCAAAAGCTCGCCCAAGAAAGACAAGCCGCGGAGCGCCTTTTAAGAAGAAAGGGAATTGAAGGGACGATGGTCCATACACTCGTTAAATGGGTAATGGAGTCGAGTACAATTTCTAATTACGCTCACGCCCATCCCCAAACGCAGTTTATCAATACAAGCTGTCACGGTCTTGGCTTTAAGGCGATTCCAAATGAGGCCCTTGAAAGTGTCATTGAAATGCATTGTCAAAACACATTCGATTTAAGGGGGTGGGTCCATGCGGAGATCTGTCAATTAAAACTCGTCCATTTGACACGAGAGAATATACAAGCGAAAATGGATGAGGTTCGGGCAAGTTTACAGCGGCTCCATCGGTTGTCAAAAGAGATGTTAGAAGAGCTAAACGCTTTAAAAACGGAAGAGCGCTCTTTTCCAACTGGTAAAATGACTCTTCTGCAACTTGATTTCGAAGAAGAAAAAGCGTTCGAGTGCTTTTTGCCACATGTAGGCCCCATGCTTGATCGTCTACTCAATCGCAGTTTCCCAGATCTTGAGGGGCGATCCCATGGAATCGAGCGCCAAATGGCAAAATGGGAGCGGTTGCATCAGATGATCCAAAAAGAGCTTTTGCTCATCTCTTAAAATTTCAAAAAATATATATACAGTTTTAGCGCGTTCGGTATAGTCCGGTTATACACGGGAGTGGATATGGCTATACCAAACGTCAATTTTTCACAAAATTCAATTTTCGTACGTGGTATTTTAAAGAAAATGCAGCAAGTGGATAGGGGGTTTTTAAATAAACCGTTATTGCAATCTGAAGTAGACAAGATTTTATCTCCAGATCAAATTCAGCCGATGGTTGCCAGCGTTCATCTTGAAATGGAAAATGGACCAGTTGAACAAGCTAGAGTATGGGCCCTGCGAGAGGTTCTTTTATGTTTAAAAAAATGCCCTTCCAACGTTTCCATAGAGAGTATGATGGAGCCTCTGTTATCTAAGTTAGAGCCAGTTTTTGAATTTATTTGGAAGCTACATGGATCTCCTGAAGGTAATCCATCATACGGAAAGGATCAAATTAGAAAAAATCCTCATCTTTTACTCGAAATATGCAATTCAGAAGGGAAAAATCCAATAGAAGTGATGATAGAAAGAGGGGATTTAGGTAAACAAAAGTGGTCGATGAATTCCCAAGCAAAGAGAGTACATCAACTAGAAATGCTTCTTTTGTACTTATATACAGATGTTCCCAAGGAGCAGCTGTGTGCTGGATTGGATCAGATAGACAAAGAACTCTTTCGTGTACTTTGTTACTTGGTTTGGAAACTACATGGATCTCCTGAAGGCAATCCATCATACGGAGAGGATCGAATCAGAGAAAATCCTTATCTTTTACTTGATATTATCAATTCTGCTGGAAAAAATTTAATAGAAGTTCTCATAGATGAATGCGCACGAAAACCTCAAGAAAATCGATTAAGTGAGTTTATTCAAACGCACTTTTCAGAGTTGTTTCATATAGATAAACAAAATGCAGTTCAGATTTCTGGTAAAAGGTCTTTTGTTAAGATCTGTTATCAAAAACTGGCTAAAGAATTGCTGTCTAAGATCCGCAGGCCGACTTCAGAAGAAACCTATTTTTCCACGGTAAGGCAGCTGAACCCTATTCTTGATATAGTGAGGTTTGATGAAAAACTAGCTTTTGAAATCGGTAAGTTAATTCCTCAAATACTTGGAAGATTCCCTGTGACCAAGAGCATTTACGATCTCCTTAGTCAAGACCACTTATTTGAAATGGGAAAGCATTTTGGATTAAAAGGAAGAAGACTTCCTTTGATAAAGGGATTATCAGATGAAAGGAAAGCTGTTCTTTCATGGATCTATCTTTCCGATTTGCTTATTGAAAATTGTACTATTCCTTGGTTACAGGAATTTTTAGAGAGGGAAGAATTAAAGTTGAAATTTCAAGACATCCCAGAATTTCAAGAGAATGCAAGTAAATTGAAAAAAACAGGGATGCAAATGAGGGTGCTATATGGGTACGTGCACGCCGTATTTGAAGAAAAAAACGTAGAGATTCCTCTAGAATTTAAAAGCATTTTTCAAGAATTGCGTCAATATCCAAATCTTTCATTAGCCATATCCTTTACTCAGCTTCTTTGTGAAGCATTTTTTTCTGACCCTGAGTATGCGACGAGGTGCCAAGCTCTTATTAAAACTAAAGGCAAGGTTATCATCTACTTAATTTTTCCAATGATTCTCATTGCAAAATGGGGATTTAGTTCAGAGGGGGCCTCTCAAATCAAAGACGTAGTCGTGAGTATGCGTCAGTCCTTTAGAAATGCGAAGGAAGTGGTCTTGCAAACATGGCTTCAAGCATTGTTAGTTATTGATCAAAGCCCGCTATGTTCGGATAGAAAATGTTCTCTAATCCAGGAAGCATGTCAAGACCTCAAAATTGCAAATTCAAATGATGAAATAGAAGTTTTAAAAAAAACCAAAGACCTCTGTGAAAGGCTTCGTCTCATACAAGCTTTATGTAGTCAAGATCAAGCTGCGTGTTTAGCAAGGGAAGGTTCTTCTAATACAACAAAAAAATTGCAAGATCTTTTAATGGAAAAACTTCAAGAAGATCCTTTTATTGATTTTAAGGGCATAGAAGATCTTTCGAACAGGTATTTGGAGACTTTCGGAGTTATGCGCGTTCCACTGGCTTGGAAAGTCTATGAAGAAAGAATTCAAACACTAGGGGGTTCTCTAGTTCAAGTTCAATTTCAGCGATTTGTGACAAGTGTTCTCAATAAGACATTCCCTACAGAGCGGTATCGGACAGATCTTAGTCCTCACCTTGCGCAACTCCAAGAGAAATGCCCTGAGGTATTTAAAAAGTGGCAGCAACCGCAGCCAGCTGTAGCTATAGGCCCAACGGATGCTGCTTCATCTAAAAAAGAAGCAATTAATTTCCAAGAGTTCTTTAAACAGAAACAAGGAGATGGACATTTTAAACTAAAGGATAAGGATCAACTGCCTCAATTCTCCTCGTTTCTGGAATTGTCTTTAGCTGAGCAGCCTATGGTGCTTGCAGCTTTAAAAGAGAAGCGATCTACAAGTGCTGCAGCCGAAGGTCCTGCACTTGAAGTAGAAATGCTATGTATGGAGCTGTGTTTAACAAAAGAATCGCCTAAAATCCTTTTAGAAGCTCTGAAAAAAGATTTGCAAGTTTTTCCTAAGTTAGAGCTTATCAATGATATCAAAGGCTTAATCAAAGGTCTAGAAGCAGCTCCTGCAGAGAAATCCTTAACAGTTGTCGATACAGACGATTGGCAGGATTTATTCCTGTCGGGAACAGAAGTTTCTAATAGCTGCCAACGGGTCGATGGAGATCCTTACTTGAATAAATGCCTTTTGGCTTATGTGATGGATGGAAAAAACCGTATGCTTGCGGTCAAAGATGCATCAGGTAAAATCGTTGCACGCTCTATTTTCCGTCTTCTATTGGATAAAGAGACAAACGAACCTCTTCTTTTTCAAGATAGGATTTATCCCTATCCTTGCAGTAATGAACACGTTTTGGCGCTCAACCAACATGTGGAAGATAGAGCTAAAGAACTCGGGTGCCCTCTCATTACAGTTAATTCAGATCGAAAGAATTTGATCGATTACTCGGGAACAGCGGTGTCTTTGGGGAGCTGTTGTCCCTATGAATATGAAGATGCAGCCGAAGGAATAATGGAAGATGGGAAGTTTGAAATCTCAAGGCTTAAAACGGTGAGTTTGGATTAATCTCGATGTTCCACTTTTTTATGGTTCATAGAGCGATTACAGCTTCCTTAAATCCATTCTCCTCCTCGGCCATAGAGCCTTCGACTATGGCCCTCGTCGATCGAATGAATTTAAGTTCGCTGTAATCGCTCTATGAACCATAAGAAAGTGGAACATCAAGATCAATAAGTCAAAATTGTATCTTATTTATTGTCAGTTATTTACAAGCACGTCTTACGCCATTTTGTCATTTGGCGTAAGTTATTCGCTTTGCTTATATCTTACGCCAAATGGCAAAATGGCGATTTGGCGTATACTCGACTTTGCAACTTTTTCTGAGCTCATCTCGCTTGAGATGAGCTCAGAAAAAGTTGCAAAGTTGAGGTATACACAAACTACTTGAAGAATCGGGATTTTGATCAGGCAAGCTCCTTAAGATTTTTTGTCTGGAGAGAGCGACCATTGCCGGTCAAGCAAGGCTCTCGAGCGAAGACAAAAAATCTGGGGTAAAGCCGACGTCATCAAAAACCGATTCTTCAAGTAGTTTGTGTATAACTTGACAAAATCACATTAGACAAGGCTTTTTTTTCATATCCTCGATTTTAGCAAAACGTTTCTTTCTACAGGAGCTTAAGAGCATTCATGCGCTACAAAATCAAAATCGTCTCTATTTTCATTGCAGTCGTATTTAGTTTTTTTCTGGGATCTAGATGGGATACAATCGCCTCAAAAATTGAGCGTCGATTGACCCAGAAGCAAGAGAGATCTCTGTTTGCGGTCACTGAACATAAACCCTTTGTCATCATCATTCCATCCTATAACAATAGCGAGTGGGTTGAAAAAAATCTCCGCTCGGTATTGGAACAAAAGTATGATAATTATCGGGTTATCTACATTGATGATGCATCTTCAGATGCTACTTATGCACAGGCTAAAAACCTCATTAAACACTACCAAAAGACCCATCTTGTCACATTGATCCATAATGACAACAATCGAGGGGCTCTAGAAAATACCTATCGGGCAGTGCATAGCTGCGAGGCGTATGAAATTGTGGTGATATGCGATGGGGATGATTGGTTAGCGCATGATCGGGTATTAGAAAGGCTGAATGAAACCTATGCTAATCCAGATGTGTGGCTCACCTACGGTAGCTATGTCGAATACCCGAACTACTCCTATACGGTCGCTAATTTCTCAAAAGAGCTGCCTCGCAAAATCATTGACCAACAGAGCGTTCGCGCATTTTCTAAGAAAAACTGGTCGCTATCCCACTTGCGCACATTCTATGCGGGTGTTTTTCAGCAGATCAAGCTTGCTGATTTTTTGTATGAGGGGCAATATTTAGATGCGGCGGGAGATTTAGCTGCGATGATTCCCATGGTGGAAATGGTGGGGTATCATGCTCAATTTATCAATGAGATATTATACATTTACAATCGAGCTACGCCACTCAATGATCATAAGCTTCGGGCTAAACGGCAACAGGCACTCGCAGATCATATTTTGAATGCCAAACCCTATGAGAGAATTGCTTCCATAGAGGCCATGAAAGAGGAGGGGTCTGTAGATCTTATTTCTTTTTCCTTTGATCCTCTGCGCGGCAAACCCCGCCCTAAAGGGCGGGTTTGCCGCGCAGAGGATCAAGGTCTAAAAATGGACATTCAGGCGCTTTATCAGTATAAAAACCGCTCTCAACATATCGAATACGACCCAACTTTTATTGCGCGATGAGGTGTATTGCGCAAGAAAGCGTTGCGCAATAGGCTATTGCGCAATATTTTCTTGCGCAATAGCCTATTGCGCAGTATGCTCTAATTTTTAAAGGAGGGGTTCCTATGGGCAAGCAAACCTTACAGATTAATCTTATTTTGGAAATCGTTGGGAGGTTTCCAGCTGGCGCCTCTGTGGAAGAAATTCTTTTAGGGTTAGATCCTCCGCCTCCTCGTCGGACGCTGCAATATCAATTAGCCTCTCTAGTAAAAACAGGGCGTCTTGTCGCTATAGGCCGCACGCGCGGACGAAAGTTTCTCCTTCCAGAGGGAGAAAAAAGTATTGCACCTCAAGAAAATGCAACGCATTTTCCCCTATCAACACATGCTCAATCGATTCATGCAGCAGTCAGTCGCCCCATTCAGGAAAGGGCCTATGTGAGTTATTCACGAGAGTTTCTCGATCGCTATCGCCCCAATGAGACGCAATATCTTTCAGAAGCTGTTTTGGGGAAATTATTGAAGTTGGGCAAAACAGATGGGGATCGACCAGCAGGAACCTATGCTAGACACATTTATAGTCGATTACTGATCGACTTGTCCTGGAATTCAAGTCGGTTAGAAGGGAATACCTATTCTCTTTTAGAAACGGAGCGATTACTTGAGTTAGGGGAAGCAGCAGAGGGTAAAGATAGGCGCGAAACGCAGATGATTTTAAATCATAAAGCTGCAATTGATTTTCTATTAGAATCTGCCTCGGATACGGGGATTAATCGCTATACGGTTTTGAATATTCATGCGCTTTTAGCAGATGATCTGTTGCAGGATCGATCATGTGGTTCTTTGCGTCAAATTGCTGTCGGAATTGGGGGTTCTGTCTATTTACCACTGGTAGTGCCTCAATTAATTAGTGAGTGTTTTCAGCAGATTATCGATACAGCGAATGCAATAAAAAATCCATTTGAACAGGCTTTTTTTTTCATGGTGCATCTTCCCTATCTTCAGCCATTTGAAGATGTGAATAAACGCGTTTCTCGTCTTGCAGCCAATTTACCCTTAATGCAAGAGAATCTATGCCCGTTATCGTTTGTTGACGTGCCCGAGCAACTTTATATTAATGGTCTTCTTGGCATCTATGAACTCAATCAGATTGATCTTTTGGCCGAAGTATTTGTTTGGGCTTATGAAAGATCTTGTCTTCGGTACTCTGCGGTTCAAAAAACGCTTGGAGACCCAGATCCGTTTCGAATGCGCTATAGAGTATTAAGAAAGGAAGCCGTTGCGCATGTCGTCCGTGAAAAAATGGATAAAAAGTTAGCTACAGCTTTTTTGCGGACGCAGGCAAAAAATCATATTCCCAATAGCGATCAAATGAAATTTATCGAAGTTGTCGAAACGGAGTTAATGAATTTGCATGAAGGCAATATTTCTCGTTATGGATTAAGGCCGTCTGATTTTGCTCCTTGGCAGCAGGGGTGGTCCTAGTTTACTGCATACTCATTGAGCTTATTGCGTAGAGTTCGGATGCTAATTCCTAAAAGATCAGCCGTTTTGCTCCGGTTGTTATTTTGCTCTTTTAACGTTTGAAGGATCAGCCGTTTTTCCATTTCTTTGAGGGTAATTCCTCTAGGGGATTCGAGAGACTCCGCTTTTTTAGGTGTAGGTGCTTGCGGAATCTGACAGCTCAATTCCAATCCGAAGTGTTTAGGTTCGATGAGGTCCGATGATGTCATGACAACCGTTCTTTCAATCACGTTTGCAAGTTCTCGGATATTGCCAGGCCATGGGTAATCTAGAAGATGCTGGCGCGCTGCATTCGAGAGTGTTTTATGTGTTTTTTGGTTTTCTAAACAGAGCTGTTCTAAGAAATACTCGGCTAAGGGAAGGATATCCTCTTTACGCTCACGTAATGGGGGCAGATGGATTGGGACGACGTTTAGTCGATAATAGAGATCTTCGCGGAAGAGCTTTTGTTCAATTGCCTCTTTCATACATCTGTTGGAAGTTGAAATAAAACGGACGTCGACGCGGATGGGGCGGGAGCCACCCACTCGCTCAAATTCCATTTCTTGAATCGCACGCAGAAGTTTCGGCTGGAGTTCAATTGAGATTTCTGAAATTTCATCGAGAAGAAGGGTTCCCTTATCTGCCAGCTCAAAGCGGCCCAAGCGTTTATTAATAGCTCCCGTAAAGGCGCCTTTTTCATGACCAAAAAATTCTGATTCGAGAAGGGTAGCCGCAATCGCTGCGCAGTTGACCTTAATGAAGGGGTTATGAGCCCGAAGGGATTGGGTGTGGATGGCTTGTGCAATCATTTCCTTGCCAGTCCCCGATTCTCCGCTGATAAAGACGCTTGCATGACTCTTTGCAATTTTACTCACATCGCTTAGGATGTTTTTCATGAGAGCGCTCTCTGCAATGAGTTGATCTTTTTTTCCGCGAGGTTGAGTGGAGATTTCTCTGCGCAATAGGCTGTTTTCTTCGAGAAGACGGGCGTGTTCATGGACTTTATCGAGAATAGTCTCTAAAGTATCTGGCGAAAAAGGTTTAATCAGATAGCTAAAAGCTCCTTGTTTCATGGACTCCACCGCAGTTTCTACTGTGTTATAGGGAGTGATGAGGATAACAATGGTTTGAGGGCAGTGGCTTTTGGCTTCCTTGAGTACAGAGATTCCAGACATCTGGAGATCTGCAATAATTAAATCAAAGGTGTTGATGTGAAGCATGTCGATTGCAGCTGTTTCATTCTCGGCAATGCCTATTTCAAGATCCCTTTTTTGAAGCGCCTCTACAATAGCTTTGCGAATCGATGGATCGTTTTCAACAACCAATGCTTTTTCAATGACCATATAGGAAAAGTTCCGATTTCAGAGCGTATACTCTTCCTGTAACAGAAAGGGGGATTTGGGTGCGATCTTTTTTAAGGTTGTCTGGGTATGGACGATTTGTTTAAACTAAAGAGGGAATTGCAAAACTCCATTT
>CAMAVL010000015.1 GCA_945861735.1 Chlamydia trachomatis | reverse complement strand
CTAGTATTGAATAATACAACCCCATTTGCGCTATTCGATCCCTGGGGCTTTCACGCCAAAAAAAGTTTTTGTCTAATGTGACTTTGTCAAGCTAGAGCTACCAATCTCTTTTTTTAAAAACGAGCCTATATGAGACTACTTCTCGCCTTATTTTTATCCCTATTCTGGACTCTGCACGCAGAACAATACACCCAGGCCCATTTTCATCCCCATTACATCCCTGAAGACCCCGACTATCCAACGGATAGCGATTCTTCCTATCTCTTTTTAATATCGCCCCACCTGATCCCCCACAACCATCCTCTCAAACCCGTATTAGATAGTATTTTTTTTGAGCGAAGAGTCATTGAAACGCGCGCGTCAATGGAAGATGCGGGATTTGTGATCCTGGAGGCTAGACGAACGAGCTTTGTGCTTATCGCCGAGCACCCAGCTGTTCCGGGTTATCTATTCAAAATTTATTCCGATGACGCAATCGCTCGCAATCATCGAGCTGGGTGGAAATGGCTGCTCGACCGCTGTAGAGGTGCCGCCCAGATTAGAACGTTTATCAAAAAAAGAAAAATGCATTTCTTTACAGTTCCCGATAAGTGGCTCTATCTCGTCCCTCATCAAACAGATCAATTCGGGAATCCCATCCAACAACCCGTCATTCTCATTGCCACCAAGATGCCTATTACCTCGAAGCAAGAGACAGAACATGCCTGGAAAACTGTCATCACAAAAAAACATCTCAATGAGCTCTATTACATCCTCTCCCATGGCAGCGCTTCTACGAATCTGATAGAAAACATTCCCTATATGGGAAATGGCCAATTTTCATTTATCGATACAGAATATCCAAAACGCGCACTTTCCTTAAAAAAAGTCAGCCCCTATTTATCTAAAAAAGCAAAAGTCTATTGGGAGAAATTACCTTGACAAAGTCACATTAGACCTCTTGCGTAACCTGCTTTGTTTGGAAAAATCGAAGATTTTTTTGCCATTTAAAATCCTATCGATTAAGACATATACTCGTTACAGCTGAATCTGAGAATTTTGACGACGTCGGCTTTGCATCAAAATTTTAGTCTTCGCTTAGTGCCTTGCTTGACCGGCAATGGTCGCTCGTTCCAGACAAAAAATTTTGAGCAGCCTCCTTGTCAAAAATTCTCAGATTCAGCTGTAACGAGTATATCCTGTTGAACATAGGCGATTTGCGAAAAATCCGAATCCAACGTTAACCCAAGTTCACCAAATGTAGTTTTGCAATTCCCTCTATGCATCAGGAAGGCTAGCGAGATCTTTTATGGCAAGCTTTCCCACCTCGCGCCCAATTAAGGCAATCGATTCGATAAGAGGAATGTTTTTGGGACAAACGGCGACGCAATTTTGCGCATTGCCGCAACCACTGATGCCTTCTTCCTCCATCAAAGGACGGAGTCTTTCTGCTGCCATGAGCTTACCGACAGGATGGGAATTAAATAATCGCGCTTGAGAAATAGGCGCTGGACCCATGAACTTTGATTTTGCGCTCACTTGGGGACACGCTTCTGTGCAACAGCCGCACGTCATACATGTGGAAAGCATATAAAGAGCCTTTTGCAACTCAGGACTGATCTTTGGGCCAAATCCCTGATCAAGTGAAGTATCTGTATCAACCCACGCGCGGACCTTCTTTAAATTTTCAAACATGCTATCGCGATTGACGACGAGATCTTTAACGAGGGGAAATTTTGAAAGTGGAGCTGCTGTAACGGTATTGCTGCCAGTTGCTTTAAGAAGTTGTTGAATGAGCGCGGAGCACCCTTGCCGAGGCCGACCATTAATCAACATCGAGCATGACCCACACACCTCTTCCAAGCACCCTTGCTCCCATGCAACAGGTGTCACTTTTTCCCCTTTGCGATTCACCGGATTCTTTTGGATGTCCATGAGCGCAGAATTGATATTAAAAAAGGGTTTCAGCTCGAGCTCAAATTCTTCAAAGTATTGATTGCCTGTCACTCCGCGGTACACTTTGAGGATGAATGTGTCCATATTATATTATACCGGTAATTGAATGTTCTTAGGAATATTTTCCAACTCAGGGATCACCTTCTTTACATTGCGATAGTCGCGCATCACAGGCTTTAAGTGTCGCAAATCCACTGGGCGATACGTGATTACAGGCTCATCTTGCTTCGAATCATACGTTGCAATTGTCGTCTTCAACCAATGCTCATCATCGCGACTTGGGAATTCCGGTTTATAGTGCGCTCCTCGGAACTCATCGCGCAAAAGAGCTCCTTTTGTCATCACAAGAGCGAGCTCTATCATTGAATCAAACTGATTGGCAAATACATAGGTTTGGTTCACAAGCGACCCTAGATCACTCAGCGCTATCTGTTTGTACCTTTCCCGAATCTTCTTTATTTCTTCAAGGGTTTTCTTTAAGTCGACATTGTTTCGCTTGACGGTAACATGTCTCACCATGAGATCAGCTAATTCATCGTGCAGAGCGTGGACGTTTTCTTTGCCGTTTCTCGAAAGAAGATCTTTTTTAAGGGCCTCTTCTTGGGCAAGCGCTTCGGCAAATACTTGCGAGGAGACGTCTTCATAACTTTTTTCAAGACTATCCAAGTATCTTGGGACCTCAACGCCTGCAACCAAGCCTCCAAAGATGCATGAGAGTAGAGAATTAGCGCCCAATCGATTGGCTCCATGATACTGAAATTCAGATTCTCCGATATTGAAGCACCCTTTAAGATTTGTCATTTGTCTAAAGCGTTGCAAGCGATCCGGATCATCAGCTGCTGGCCAATCGACCCAAGCGCCTCCCATCGAATAGTGGACGGCAACAAAAATCTTCATCGGAACTTTATGGGGATCTTCTCCTGTATATTTGCGATAAATATCCAGAACAGAATTAATTTTATGCTGAATCTCTGGAGGAAGATGAGAAACATCGAGATGCACTTGCATCTTTCCGTCGATTCCAAGTCCCATTTCACAGATGCCCAAAATCTCTCGAGCGGCAATGTCTCTTGGCACTAGATTTCCAAACGCGGGGTACATCTCTTCTAGAAAATACCAAGGTTGACCTGTTACGCCACACGGGATCGTGCGCCCATCGGGTGTATCAATTGTTTTTGTCGCATCGCCATACACCCAAATCCTTCCCCCCTCTCCGCGCGAGGACTCGGAGATGAGGCGCAGTTTATCTTCTGCAGGAATCGCTGTTGGATGGATCTGGATGAATTCTCCATTTGCGTAATGCATTCCTTGTTTGAAGAGACGTCCATTGGCAGCGCCTGTACAAAATGTGGAATTAGTCGACTTTTTGAAAATAAGTCCAGGGCCGCCCGTTCCAAAAATCACAGCATCTGCTTTAATGATTTGAAGTTTTAAATCGAATAGATCCATCATGACAATGCCACGCGCTCTACCCTGTTCATCTAAAATGAGGCGCATGAATTCATGGTGCTCAAACTTTTCCACTAGTCCCTTCACTTCATAGCGCCTCACCTGCTCATCTAATGCGTAGAGCAACTGTTGCCCTGTCGATGCACCACAAAAAGCCGTGCGGTTGTACAACGTCCCTCCGAATCTGCGAAAATCGAGATTCCCCTCTGGAGTCCGATTGAATGGACAGCCAAACCGCTCCATCATCCGGATGATTCCAGGCGCTGCCAAGCACATCTCTAAAATCGGCGGCTGATCGGCTAGAAAATCTCCCCCCTTAATCGTGTCATACGCATGGATATAGGGAGAGTCGTCTTCCCCTTTACTATTGACCGCGGCATTGATCCCTCCTTGCGCGCATACAGAATGGGAGCGTTTCACTTTTGTCACCGAGACAATTTTAACATGATATCCTTTTTCCGCAAGTCTCATAGCAGCAGCTAGACCCGCTAACCCACCACCTACGACAATCACTTCTTTTTTTATTTCTTGAGCGCCCATGAGTACCTGAGTAATAGAAAAATAAATTTCTAACACATAGGCAGTGTCTTTGTAAATCTTCTTTTTGGCATTGAGAAAATCTATACTGTCGCAGGAAGCGCCACAGCCACCCCGACGTCGCCGTGGCCGAAAGGGCGGGCGTTGCAGACTAACAGGCCGAAGGGGTCGCCGCCCCCACAAGCCGAAGAGCAAACACGATCGCCTGAATCACGCGTAAGAGTTGAAGTGCGCGCATAAGTAAGTGGAGCTAGTCCATCTGGATAAACATTTACCTCTTTAGAACGAACGTGTGTCAGAAAATTAAAGAGAATTCTGGGAAGTAATTCAGAAAGTACAACCCCCCGTTCCTTGGCAAGTGCTTGTTGCTGATTAAACGAGAGAGCTCTACCAATCACATCCCTTCTCATACAAATCCACCCTGCCGGAATCCTTTTGTTCCCATGCTGCTCAACAATTGACTTCCAAATAGAAGAGTAAGTTGATGAATTTCCTGTTTTTGGGAATTTAAATAATTTTACGATATTGTTAATGGTTACAGGCACTTTTAGAGCTGTATTTTCAGAATTTACTCCAAGCACTGATTCTCTTCGGATGAGCTCCGGCGCTTCGGGATCATTTGGATCCTCTGTCTTATCTAAGGAAAAACCTTTGGCATTGGTTTCAATATATGAAGAGCAATACATCCAAACATACTCTCTGCCTATCTTTTTACTTGGATCACAAGGATCTGGCGCATTCCATTTCTTAAGAGAGATCTCCTCGGGAATCCGTGGTACTGGCCCGACTTTTCCCATATGACGTTCATAGACGCTTTCATCAAGAATGTTAGCAAACATTAACCCAAGCCTTCTTTTATAAGAGGGGCCTTCTGGCAAATATTCCTCCGGATCCGTTTCAGGAGAGAGACCCAATTGAATTTGGCATTGTTTTTTCCACTGGTGTGTCAAATGAATGACCTGAGAAAAAGTTTTGGACACGCTTTCTAAACTCGCCAGATCTTTTGGTCCCAAAAAACTCAAAACACGGCCAAATGCATCAAGATGCAACTCCATTAGGTCCATTAAGCGGAATTTTTGCACTGCATTGCTGATTGCGTCAGCGGGAATCGCTGACGACGGCCCTAAAAGCGAGTCACAACTCTGCGCCAATTGATGTATACCGAAAATTGCAGCTGAGCTCATTAAAATCCTCTATTAGTTCTGTTATTAATAAGACCCCCAAATGGAGGCAAGTCCTAAAAAGATAATGAGGATCATCACGCCCGTTGCGATGCCCACCCAGGTTCTTTGCGCGGACATTTTAAGGATTAATCCCCATGTGATCAGAAAAGTCCAGAAGCCATTAAAGCCATGAAAACACGCCGCTAAAACAAATAACGTATAGAGAATACAGTAGATGGGGCTCTGAAATGTGTCTCTGACAGACATGAGTGATGCCGTTCCAAAATCTTGTGATACAGCAATCACTTGGGAGCCCTTTAAGGGATACTTTTCAAGCCATTCGGTACTCTTTTGATCTTCAGCATCATATAGCCTCACACCCAAACGATCTGCCAATCGATGCACCCCAGGATCCTTTCCAATAATTGTGATGTAGCTTGTTTTATTGGAGAGTTGCACGGAATTGGGGTAATCGAGAAAGCGAAATTTAACGACATGTCCAATTAAGCCAATGAGCAAAATCCAAGAGGTAATCCGCTGCCAGCTATAGGCGCGGTTTCTCCCTTGACGAATGGAGGGAGTCGTTCCATCCGACTTTGAAAAATTAGGTTTAGATGTCAGTAAAGATCTAACTCCTAAAACGAGATGGAGCAAAATCGGAACGCCCAATAAAAAGACTTCAAGGGCTTCGAGGTAAGGCAAATTGTGAATGCTATTGACCATACGCACAAATCCCTGCCCACTCTCTCCTAGCCATATCGCAGCTTGTGAATTGACAAGCAAATGCTCCATCAAAAATAAAACAAGCCATAATCCCATTAAGGAATGGAGTCTGCGAAACACAAAGGCTCTAGGGATTCCGATTGCTGTCATAAATATTCCTATGCATGAAAGCTTCAATTAAACAGTTTTTTTTAGTTTTGAAAAAGAAAAAAATGCTTCTGCGTTCTCTCTTGTGACATTTCCGATCTCTTCTGAGGTTTTTCCTTTGAGTGCGGCGATCGCAGCTACCGTCTCAACGATGTAGGAGGGCTCGTTGGGTCTTCCTCTTTGACTTTGGGGCGCGAGGTAAGGGGAATCTGTTTCAATCAGGAGGCGATCTAGCGGAATATATTTCACAACTTGGCGCAGCGCCTCTGATTTTTTAAATGTAATGATTCCGCTAATCGACACATACCAACCTCTATCCAAAACGCCTTTAGCCTCTTCCAAAGAGCCTGTAAAACAATGAAGAAGACCTGGATTTCCCAGATAATGCCCATCTGTCAAAGAAAAAAGATCCGAAAATGCATCGCGACAATGAAAGATGAGAGGGAGTTTGACTCTGACAGCGAGATCAAAGTAGCGCAACAGAAAATCCTGCTGGCACGCTCGATTCGAGTGCTCGTAATGATAATCTAAGCCGGTCTCTCCAATGGCAATCAAAGACCCTTGGTCTGCGCATGTTTGAACGATCGGAAAAAAGGACTCCCCTTCTTTTTCGACATCATGAGGGGTCGTAGAAGCTGCTAGATACACCCAAGGGTAGCGCTTACGTAAGGCAATCCCCTCCTCTAGTGTTTTCTCATCGGTGCAAATGTTGACAATCTTTTCAACTAAAGCACCTTGCGCGCGCTGTAATATGAGATCAATATCCCCTATCATTTCTAAAGATGTGACATGCGCATGACTATCGATATACATAAGCACCTAGTTCAATGTTGACAGAGAACTCGATTTGAAATTCATGAACGAGCGCGCATTTAAACATCGCTTCCCTCTCCACTCGGATTACATTTTTAAACCTAGAGAGCCTTTCATAGTGCTCTTCTTTTGATACAGGTGATAATACAGGAATATCCAATTGGAGTGGATCAAAACTGTTTTCCACTATGGCATATGTGTACTTGCGAACGAAATCCACTCCATTAAATGGCCTTGCATATTCCTCTTCGATGAGTTTCTGCCAATCTCTTTCCCAATAATGGCCCCAAGACGCCATTTTCCTCTTCATCTCTTCTTGCGTTCTCACCCAACTATAATGGTGAACCATGGGCTCTCCATTAAGACCTTTGACATCTGGCAGCTTCTGCCCTTGCATCTCAAGATAAATTCCTGTCCGCTCATGTGGATTCCACAACATATCGGGTTTAAGCGAGGCTTTTTTAACGAGCAGCGAGATAGGATCGTATGTCGTCGCTTGAAACTTTGCCTCTCGAAAATACCAAAAACTGGCAAAGCGCCACGCACAGTAGTTTTCTAGATCTGTATGTTCAAGCCATTGATTAAACGCTTCCCCATTCACAATTTCATCGACATCTGAAAAATAGATGTACTCAATCTCTTTTTTGAGAAAAAAATAAGAGATCCACCTACCCGTATTGTGCCACTGATGCCGAAAATTGGGATCGTCTAAGCTTAAAAGGGATGTGTAGTGGTAGGATGTATTCGGATCGTAGCCAAATTCGATGAAGGTCACATCGGGAAAATTGCTATAGAGCTCTTCCAAAAGCGCGTAATCCTCTTCTTTTCCATCAAAGAAATGATCAGAAACTGTGACAATGACTTGGGAGGAAAAGTTCTGCACGCCCTCAATGCATGTCTTGAGAAATCGAAAGTCTTGAGTGCAAAAGCTAATGACCGAAGCAATTTGTAACGACCTTGACAAAAAGTGCATTTCAGGTATACTCGGGGGTGCTGTTATTAATTGATTGAGGACATAAAAATGATTCTA
This sequence comes from Chlamydia trachomatis, assembly GCA_945861735.1. GTDB lineage: Bacteria > Chlamydiota > Chlamydiia > Chlamydiales > Rhabdochlamydiaceae > CAMAVL01. Next base: position 9,188 of record CAMAVL010000015.1, on the reverse strand, counting down.
GCAAATATGAGTGCGTTTACTACAGCATATGCACAATCTGATTTTTTTGGAAAAATAATTATACTAGGCTTAGTCAGTTTATCGATCATTTGCTGGATTGTTCTCGTGCACAAAACGTGGGTAACCCGTCGCGTTCAGGAGATTTCCAAAACATTTCAACTCGCTTTTGAAAAAAACAGGGACCAACTGCTGCATTTGGATCTAGCGCAACTCCCAAAACCTAGCAACGCGCTGATTCCCAATCCCTTTGGCATTATTTTTAATGAACTCAAAACCAAAACAATCGAAATTTTAAATAAAAATCACTTTTTCATCAATAAACATAGCGAAGGTGCTCAAGCGTATCTTTCTCCAACAGACTTAGAAATTTTAGAAACGCATGTGTTAACCATTGTCTCTTATCAGAAAAAAGAACTCGAAAAAAACCTCTTTATCCTCTCTACGATTGTTACACTCGGTCCTTTTTTGGGATTGCTTGGAACGGTTTGGGGAATCCTCATCACCTTCTCTGAGCTGCATGCAGGCGGATCTGCGGGATCGAATTCTGCGATCTTAGGGGGAATCTCGACAGCTCTTGCGACAACTGTTTTAGGATTGATCATCGCCATTCCAGCGCTTGTCTCCTATAATTATTTAAAGAGCGCTTTGACAACCTATTCTTCTGACATGGAAGATTTCTTATATCAGCTCCTCTCGTCTGTCGAATTGCAATATAGAAAGGTGGAAGTGAGCTAATTTTATGCGCAGACGCCGATCTTCTTTTAAAGACAACTTCTCTGAAGAGCTCCACATTAACCTGACCCCTTTAATTGACGTTGTATTTGTTGTTTTAATCATGTTCATTGTTATTGCACCGATTGTAGAGCTCGATCGGGTGCAACTGGCCAATGCCGTCATTCGCAGTAGCCATGAAATGGCAGTTGTCGCAGAAAACAGCCCCATTTCCATCCATGTCCATGCGGATAATACCATTTGGTTTAATAGCCACATCATCACAGAAAAGGAATTGATTGCAACGCTCCAAGCTGCCAAAAAAAAAACACCCACTGTTATTCCTCAACTCTTCCACGACAAAAAAGCACATTTTGGAACGTATCAAATGATTAAAAATGCAGTCGAGTTTTCAGGTTTTGAGCAGATGGATGTGATCTTGCAACCAGGATAACTCTATTATTATGCCTAAAAATCCGCTGTTGCGCGCGATTACCATCGCGGTTTTATCTGTGCATTGTATGTTTTTATTAGTCCTGTTGCTCGGACCCACTACATTCCTTAAAAAAGACAAACATAAACCCTTAATTGTTAAAACTGTGACCATTCAACCGACAATGAAAGTGAGTTCTCCTAAAACATCTGCTCCAAGGCCCATCGCCCAAAAATCGATTGCCGCGAAAGCAGCTTCTCCGCAACCTAAAAAAGCGCAACCACCAACTCCTGTCGCTGCACCAAAACCTGCCGCACAAAAAAAAGCGCCTCCCATTGCGGATAAAACGTTAAGCACAAAAAAAACACCTCAAACACCAACCGAAAAACCGCGCGCTAAACTCTCTGAAACAAAAAAAGAGCGCTCTCCCATCTCGGCGGATCTCGTTAAGGAGCTCGAAAAGAGCATTTCTAAAATCGATGAGAAAAAAGAAAAGTTCTCGTCGAAAAATAAATCTGCTCTCCCACGCCCGCAACATTCGCTCCATCTTCAAATTGACAAACATGATCTCAACACATTTGATCTAAATGAGATAGGCGAAACGGATTATACCGACGCGCTCGTGCAATGTTTACATCAATCGCTGCATTTACCTGAATTTGGCGAGGTAAAAATTCAATTGACCTTGCGTCAAGACGGAACTGTTGCTAAATTAGTAGTTCTAAACGCAGAGAGCGAGAAAAATAAGACCTATTTGGAAAATCACCTACCCCGGTTAAAGTTTCCAAATCTCGAAGGCTCCTTTGCTCAAAAAAAAGAGTGCACATTTTCTTTGACTTTCTGTAATGAAATTTAATATGAGGTATTTATGATAAAATTAAGCTTAGCGCTCCTCCTCTCCTCTTTTCCCCTCCTATCCCACGCCGAAAGCCCCTCCCCTGAAATTCGGGTTCACCTCGCAACAGAAAACACGTTAAGCCCCATTTACCTCAGCCGCTTGCAATGGAATAACGCGTCCTTTGACTCTTCTTATCAAACACAGCTCGAAGCCATTTTACAATACGACCTCAACTACAACGGATCGACTTCTTTGCTGCCACGCGTCGCAGAAAAAGAGCAAGTATTGCAGTCTTCTTCCACAGAAACCGCTTTTAACCCCACCTTTTGGAAAAAAAATCATACCCCTTACGTCATTAAATGGTCAGTGACTGGGAAAACCCTTTCGCTCAGCGCCTTTTCAACACAATCGGGATCTTTAAAACATTTTGGAGACATAGCACTATCTGGCGACATCCATGTCGATCGAAAACAGATCCATAAACTCGCTGATGGGATCCAAAAAACCCTCTTTAATGTCGATGGGGTCGCAAACTCTCGCCTTCTCTTCTCCTATCAAGTCAAGAACTCTCAAGCGGATGGATCGGAATGGCTCTCTGAAATCTGGGAATGCGATTGGGATGGCGCAAATACACGTCAAGTCACTCACGAAAAGAGTTATTGCGTGACACCTGTTATGCTCCCATCCGCTAAAGCCTCCGATCGCTTCCTCTACGTCTCTTACAAGTTAGGCCAACCCAAAATTTATATCGCGAGCTTGAAGGACGGCTCTGGCAAACGACTCATCGATCTTCCTGGAAACCAACTGCTACCAGCTGTTTCTTCACAAAAAGATAAAATTGCTTTTATTTGCGATGCGGGAGGGCGAACGGATCTTTTTTTACAGAGTCTGAACTCCGAAGGGGAAGGGTCCAAGCCCATCCAGCTGTATTCTTATCCAAGATCGACCCAAGCCTCTCCTACATTTAGCCCCGATGGATCTAAAATTGCTTTCGTGTCCGACAAGGATTCCGGGATGAGAATTTATATTATTCCAACAAGTTCTGGCGATAAACGGGCAAATGCGGTTATGATTTCCAAGCTAAATCGAGAAAATTCCTGTCCTTCTTGGTCTCCTGATGGCACAAAATTAGCATATAGTGCTAAAACGAATAATGTACGCCAAGTATGGATTTATGACTTCGCGAGCGGAGAAGAGTGGCAGCTAACTTCAGGACCTAGTAATAAGGAGAACCCTTGCTGGGCCTCCAATAGCAACCACCTTGTATTTAACTCAACCGATGGCTCTTCTTCCGAATTATACATCGTAAATTTAAATCAGCCCGAGGCGGTAAAAATTACACGTGGCCCTGGAAAAAAACATTACCCAGCCTGGGGAACGCGATAAAACCGGAGGGGGTTGCATAACTTAGGTTTGGAGACCAAATTTGATGATTTTAACGTCGATTCGGTTTTTCGCAAACTGACATATCCTATTGGACATAGGCGATTTGCGAAAAATCCGAATCCGACGTTAAAAGCGCGAATTTGGGTTTCAAATGGAGTTTTGCAATTCCCTCCCTGTATTGAAATTAAAAATGGAGAACAAATCTATGAAAAAAAGTCTTTTACTAGTCACACTCATCTGCACAGCCTCTTGCCTTTTGACAACCGGTTGCAGAAAAAAAAGCAGCGTTTGGGATGATGATCAAACAGCTGGAAATTACAAGGGAAGCAACGGAAGAACTCTTTGGGGCAATAACGACGAAACATTTGCCGATGAGTTCGCAGGTCCAGATCAAGAGAGTTTCATCGGATTAAAAGATGAAGACCTCAAGTCTCAGTTTGCCGATGGTGCAATCCCTCAGCCAAAACATTCCCCTGGAGAATTTGGCAGCGGACTTCCTGGCATCGATGGATTTCACTCCCCAACTGGAGCGGAAGCGTCTCTATTTAGCACTCTCTATTTCAATACAGATGATCACATCTTAAGAGGACAAGAGTCTCTTGCCGCGCTTGATAACATGGCGAAATACATGAAAGCCCATCCAGGTGTCGCGATCTTTGTTTCTGGTCACTGCGATGAGCGTGGACCTGAAGCATATAATTTATCTCTAGGAGCGCGCCGAGCGAACTACATCCGTACGAAGCTTGCTGAAAAAGGGGTCGATGCAAATCGGGTCCACACCATTTCCTACGGAAAAGAACGTCCTATGGACATGCGCCATGATACTCAAGCTTGGAACAAAAACCGCCGTGCGGAATTTAAAATTTTTCAAAAATCTTAAAAAACTGATTGTTTATGAAAATCTCAAGCTCTTTGGAGGGAATTGCAAAACGCGCTTCGCAAGCCAAATTCGATGATTTTTTGGTTGGTTCGGTTTCTCGCAAAGTGACATATCCTATTGGCCATAGGCACTTTGCGAGAAATCCGAATCCAACGAAAAAAGCGCGGATTTGGCTCGAATGGAGTTTTGCAATTCCCTCTTTGTTCTTTGCAATTGTCGCGTGTCTTTTAAGCTCTCCATTTGAGCTAGAATCCCGCCAAAGCAGCAACTATTATTCCGATAGTTCGTTGGAAGAATTGCGCCAAGAGCTTGCAGATGTGAAACATGAACTCAAAAGCGTGCAGGTTGATCTCAACCTGCTCGATGAACGTGTGCAAAAATCGGCAACGGCTCCCAAAAACACAACAGAATTGAGTCAGCTGGGGTTAAAGATTTCAACCCTTGAAAAAAAGGCCTCTCAGATCGATTTCATCATGGAAAAAATAAGTGCGGATCTGCGCAGTCTCAATACAAACTCCACGCAAACACTCAATAAAATCCATGACCTCGAGCAAGAGATTGCCGCTCATGATAAGAAACTCGATGAGGTTGTTAAACTCAAAGGGACATTGACCTCGATTTCAAAAGCGATCGGACAAACAACACCCCCAGTTTCTAACGATTCTAAAACATACCGCGTAAAAGCCGGCGACTCTTTAGAAAAAATCGCCCGCAATCAACATGTAAGCGTCGATGCTTTAAAAAAGCTCAACCAATTAAAAGATGATAAAATTATTGTTGGCCAAGAACTGAAAGTTTCCGATGACAGCCGCTAATAGTATAGGTATTTTTGATTCCGGCTTTGGCGGATTAACCGTCATGCGCGCGCTCCATAAGCTCCTTCCCAATGAGCATCTGATCTACTTTGGAGACACTGCAAGGGCCCCTTATGGCAATAAAAGTGTGGATACCCTCCTTCGCTACTCGAAGGAAAATGCAGAGTTTTTAAAGAGCCTTGGAATTAAAATCCTCGTCATCTCATGTAATACCGCATGTGTCGCTGCCTTAAATGCACTGCGCGATGCCTTTCCTTTTCCAATTGTTGGGATCAGCGAGCAAGGAGTGGAAGAGATGTGCCGCCTCTATAAAAAAGGTCCGATTGCTCTTCTTGGCACGCGTGCAACCATTGCCTCTGGAGTCTACCAACAAAACATCTTAAAGCAATTTCCTAAAGCACAAATCCAAAGCATCGCCTGTCCCCTTTTTGTCTCCCTCATCGAAGAGGGCTATATCAACCATCCCTTGACAACACTCTGCGCGCAAGAATATTTAGCACCATTAAAAGATTTTCCCATTGAAGCCGTTCTCCTTGGCTGCACCCATTACCCTTTGATTCAACCCATCATCCAAAAACAACTTGGCTCTCATGTATTAATTATCGATCCAGCGACTGCCTGCGCAGAAAAAACAAAACAGATCCTTTTAAGCGGCGGCCTTCTCCATACAAAAAAACCCATACAGCCCCACCACTTCTATGTCTCCGAAGACCCTACCAAATTTGATCTTCTTGGAAAACTATTTTTCGATTATCCCATTAAAGCTGTTGTCCCTAAATAAGAGCTTAAGCCAGTATATACTCGTTACAGCTGAATCTGAGAATTTTGACGGCGTCGGCTTTGCATCAAAATTTTAGTCTTCGCTTAGAGCCTTGCTTGACCGGCAATGGTCGCTCGTTCCAGACAAAAAATTTTGAGCAGCCTCCTTGTCAAAAATTCTCAGATTCAGCTGTAACGAGTATATTTAAAAATCCGAGGAGACCCCCATGAGCCATAAAAAAAGAATCTTACTCATTGAAGATGAAGAGGATATTGCAGCCCTCATCAAGCTTCAAGCCGAAGTCATGGGATATAAACTCCACGTTGAAGTAGATGGGATCAATGGTTACCGATCGATCGAAAGAGAAAAGCCCGATCTCGTAATTCTTGACATCATGCTTCCAGGTCAAAATGGATTCGATGTCTGTCGCAAAATGAAAAATAATTCAGACCTCCGCAATATCCCTGTCATTATCCTCTCTGCAAAAGGAGAAGAGCTCGACGTCGTTCTTGGGCTCGAACTTGGAGCTGACGATTATATCGCAAAACCCTTCTCTCCTAAAGTTCTCTTTTCTCGCATCAAGGCGATGTTGCGTCGCACCAAAGAACCTGAAAAAGCACCACGTACAGTCTCTTTTCACGACTTTACCCTCGATATCGATCGTTACCTATTGCGCAAAGGGGAAAAAACCATCACCATGACCCTCTCCGAATTTGGCATTTTAAAACGCTTACTTGGGAACCGAGGAAGGGTCCTTACGCGCAACCAACTGCTCGATGATATCCATAACGATGACGCCTTTATTGTCGATCGCAACATCGATGTCCACATTGCTTCATTGCGTAAAAAGTTAGGCCCCAACTTTGAACTCATTGAAACGGTACGAGGCGTTGGCTACCGCTTTCAAGAAGAAGTATCCGCATCGTAAGGGACTGTGAAAGAATAAATTGAACGATTGAGCAAGAAGGCTGCTCAAATTTTTTTGTCTGGAACGAGCGTTTGTCTAATGTGACTTTGTCGAGCTACTGGTTTATAACACCTTGATAGGCACGAAGTCGAGACAGTCGCACGAAGTAAATAGATAGTTCACACCGCGCGCTTTTCCAAAAGGAAGCGCGTCTTTTTTTACATTATGTAAATGCCCAAAGACGCAGTAGTCAATTTTAAATTCTTCCAAAATTAGAGAGGCGCGAGAGGGCTTAAGATCTGCTCCAATGGGTGGATAATGGGTGAGCGCTATCCGAATCGATGCAGCCCGATCGAGTTGCTTTAAGGAAAGTTTAAGACGCTCGAGCTCCCTTAAAAAAATCCGCTCCTCTTCTCTTTTTTCTTCTATGGCATCTCCCATCTCTTTTTTCTTCACAAGCGGATTTTCTTGAAAGTCGATAAAGGAACCAAACTGATATTCAGCAGTATCCCACAACCTAGATCCCCCGATTGTGACCCCTTTCCAATTAAAGACATTATTGTGGATAAAATGGATGGATGGAGGAAGAATCTTTGCGAGTTTCGCAGAGGAGGGCCACCAATAGTCGTGATTGCCTTTTAAAATGACTTTTGTGCCAGGAAGCGCATCGATCCATTTTAAATCGACGAGCGCATCTTCTAAAGACAATGCCCATGAGATATCTCCAGGAATAAGCATGAGATCCTCTTCTGAAACAAGCTTCTTCCAGTTCTTTTCTATTCTTTCTGCATACTCTTGCCAGGCAGGCCCAAAGACTTCCATCGTTTTAGAAGGAACGCCAAAGGCCAAGTGGGGATCAGATAATGCCCATATAGTCATCATGCACCGATTTTAGAGAATAAAATGATCGGGAAGTGTCGTCCCGGTCGGCACAATAATAATCCCATCACGGATATAAATGCCATTACCGTCATAATGCTGCAGCTTATCTTTATTGATCAACTGAACACGATTGCCAATACAGCAGTGCTCATCAATGATTGCTTTTTCAATGAAACAATTTTCCCCTATTGAAAAATGAGGCGGCAAAGGGGGACTTTGATGCAAAGGGGCTTCATAATAATGATTTCCCATGATAATGGAATCGCGGATGATCGATCCCTTTTTAATATGGGCTCTCACACCCACTACACTTCGCGTAATCTCTTCGGCCTCTATAATTGAGCCTAAAGAAATGATCGATTCCTTCACATGCGTCTCTCGAATAATTGGACTTGGCAGGTTTTTAGAATCAGAAAAAATGGGATTCTTTTCATCGTAGACATCCAGACAGTTTTTCTGACTGAGCAGGGCGATATTTGCATAGTAATAAGAAGAAATCGTCCCAATGTCTTCCCAATAGCCCTGATATACAAATGCAGATGTTTTCCCTTTTTTAAACTGGATTGGAATGAGGTTTTTACCAAAATCATCCCCCGATTCTTTAAGAAGAGCAAATAGAGCCTCTCTTTTAAAAATATAGATCCCCATTGAGCCAAGATAATGCTGCTTATCTTGATTTTTATAAGGATGGGCGACAAGTATCTCTTTACTCACAACAAACTTCTCTAGGATCTTCGGATCTGACGGTTTTTCCACAAAATCTAAAACGCGATTTTCCGAGGTTACTTGGAGTAGCCCCATTCTTTTGGCTTCTGCCTCTTCAACAGGGAGCGCGCCAATCACGAGATCTGCATCTTCTTGTCTTGCAAAAAGAAGCATTTCATGCAGATCCATATTGTAGAGCTGATCTCCCGATAAGATCAAAAAGTAATCCGCAGAAGACGCTGCAAAATAAGATAGATTTTTTCGAATCGCATCGGCCGTTCCATTATACCAGGTTTTCGATTGAGAGGTTTCTTCCGGACTTAATAGGTGAATTTTGGAATTGCGAGTGAGAGAGGGTGAATACGTTTCAAGAATATGCTCATGCAAGCTTCCAATCAAATATTGGGAAATAACGTATACGGATGAAATTTTAGCATTTAGGGCATGGGATAAGGGGATATCAATTAAGCGGTACCGTCCCCCAAATATCACAGCCGGCTTGCAGCGTTGCTGGGTAAGTGGAAATAAACGCGTTCCCTGGCCGCCTGCAAGAATAATGCAAGCGACTCGATCGACAAAATCAGCTCCGCCTTCACCCCTACAAAAATCCATATTACCCTTAAACAGAACCTAATAAACTATTACTATCACAATTACATTATCAAAAGCAATAGATTCTATTTTAAAGACTAAAAAGGAGTGATTAAAAGCCGCTCAACTTCGCTAATTAGGCGTTGTAAGCACATAAGTGTTATACTGCAGTCGGCCTGAAACTTGGATTTGGACCTGCGCGAAAGCTCCCGCGGATCGTCGATCATAAGTCGCCCCATATTGTTAATATTTTGCGACTTAAGATCGATGATCCGCGGGA
>CAMAVL010000014.1 GCA_945861735.1 Chlamydia trachomatis | reverse complement strand
CAACTTGGAATTTGGACCGCGCCAAAGCCCCGGGGATCGTCGATCTTAAGTCGCCCCATATTGTTAATATGGGGCGACTTAAGATCGATGATCCGCGGGAGCTTTCGCGCAGGTCCAAATCCAAGTTCATGACCGAGTTGGGTATAAATAGTATGCAGAAAAATCATTATTCTCGCTACAATTAGGGTGAAAAAAGACCAGAGGGGCCCAGCGATTGTGTGCGAACACATGTTCGCTGGGAAAGTTGAGATTTAAAAAAAGATTATTCTTCTTTCTCTATGGAGAAAGTCCGAAAACAATTGTAGAGTGCACTTTCAGACCAGATCCCTTCGAATAAAAAAAACTGAAAATTAAATAGACAAGCTGCTATTAATTTTTGTAGACTCCACTTATATTCAAACAAGGAAGCACTATGGTCGTCTCCCCTCCTGATCCAAATGCAAGTTCGAGCGCAGGGAAACCTTCCCATGCGGCCCCAACCCCCCATGGTTCTTACCCAAGCATGAACCAGCCCTCCATAAGTGACCCAACCGGCGCCTGGCAAAATTTCTTAAGCGCAAGCGGCACTCCAGCCACTTCCAAGGATGTCGATCGTTTTTTTAAAATTCTCATGCAAACCTTTGATACTATGATAAAAGCCGACGATGCTGCTCACAAAAAATCCATGCAACACTTGAAAGAGGTCTCTGAGGGGAACGACTAAGGGGTTGTAAGGAAATAAATTTTACAGTTGTATAGGAGAAAAACGGTTCAGATTTTGAGAAGTTTTCCGCTGCAGGTTTTTTTTCTGCCCCTGCAAGGAAAACTCCTCAATAGATGAATCGATTTTTCCCTATAGAACTGTAAAAGTTATTTTCTTACAACCCCTAAGGGATTGTGAAGAATCACCTTGTTTTAAGGTCCCCATTCCTGATAAAATCCCATCCATGAATGCATCCACAGATCCTATAAATTCCTTTATGGTTTCCTCAAAGGAAGCCGGAACCCGGCTGGATAAGCTTCTCGTCGAGCATTTTCCAGAGCACTCCCGGACCTATTTTCAATATTTAATTGAAATGGGCTCTGTCTTGGTCAATGAAAAGCCTTTTAAAAAACGGGAAAAGCCTAAAGGCGGGGATGAAATCGAGGTCTGCTTCCTCTTCACTCCAGAAATCTCTCTTGAACCTCAAAATATTCCTTTAGATATTCTCTATGAAGATGATCACCTCATCGCCATTAATAAACCAGCTGGAATGGTAGTCCACCCGGGAGCTGGGCATCCTTCTGGTACATTTGTCAACGCCCTCCTGTACCACTGCAAAAACCTCCCTCTTTCAGGTGAATCGGTACGACCGGGCATTGTCCATCGCCTGGATAAAGACACTTCAGGAATTTTATTGGCCGCTAAAACAATCGAAACTCACCAACGTCTCGTTGCCCTATTTGCTTCTCGACAAATCAAAAAAAATTATATCGCAATCGCTGTTGGTAACCCAGGAGATGGATTAATTGAGGCTCCGATCAGACGCAATCCGATCCACAGAAAAGAAATGTCGATCTGTTTTGAAAAGGGCAGAGAAGCAAAAAGCGTTTTCCGCATTCTCGCTAAAAATGAACAGCTCTCTTTAGTTGATGTCGAACTCATTACAGGGCGCACGCATCAAATCCGCCTCCATTTAAAATATCGGGGGGCTCCTGTTTTAGGAGATAGCGTTTATGGAGCAGCGAATGCAAATAAATCCTTCTGTGCCAAGCGCCAACTCTTACATGCCCATCGGATCGCTTTTAACCATCCCATCACCTCCGAGCTCATCCAATTAACAGCTCCAATCCCCCAAGACCTTTTAGACTTTATAAAAATATTTCCAAAATCAAACATAGAATGCTAGCTTAATTATCGACGCTTGCGCTAAGATTTAATAGACATCTTGCATAACCTGATTTGCTTGGAAAAATCGAAGATTTTTTTGTCATTTAAAATTCTGTCGATTAAGACATACACGCAGTGTAGGCGAATCGACAGGATTTTAAATGGCGAAAAAAGATCGATTTTAACAAGCAAATCAGGTTATGCAAGATATCTAATACACAAGAGGGTTTCTTATTTCCCTCTCTACAGCACCTAAATTAAGGACCGACCCATGAAAGAATTTGTAGAATACATCGTTAAAAACCTAGTTGATCATCCCGATCAAGTTCAAATTAACGAAATCGGTGGTACGCATACATTGATTATTGAATTGTCCGTTGAAAAATCGGATATCGGTAAAATTATCGGCAAGAAAGGCAAGACGATTAATGCAATCCGCACACTTCTCATGTCTGTTGCAAGCCGCAATGGCCTCCGCGTCAATCTCGAAATCATCGAAGACGATGAAAAAGAAGAATCTAAATCTGAAGAATCTAAACCTGAAGAATCTTAAAATTTTGATAGGGAAGTTGAAAGACTTCCCTTTTGTTTCTAACTCAAATGAGGTAGGTAAGGGGCAATCATCGCTTTGCGCGAATTGATTGATCCGGCTTTATATTTCAGTATCGCCACTGAACGTTTAGCATCTTTGACAAACACCTTGCTGATATTCGGTAAAAAGCTCTCATTAAAGATCTGCTCGTATTCTTTACCCTGATCGCCATGGAATTCGACGGTCAGTGGATTGTTCTTGAGTTGTGGGGATGCTCTAAATGCATTGAGAAAGCTTTTCAAATGCTCGATCGACTGCTCTTCAAAAGGAATCCACAGCCATAACTCATCTAAGTGGGCGTACTCTCCCTCAATGCCTTTATACAGTTCTTCAGCACCCGCAACGGTGCTAATCATATGCATGTGCAGATCGACTTCTTTGTGATCTTTGAAGAAGTCGATCGCATCTTGATACCATTTTTTGCGCAGCTGCCCTTCAAATTCTTGGAAAAAGGGATGGTTGAGGCTAAATAATTTGGTTTGCCCAATCCGCACGCATCCATTTTGCTCTTTTGTATCGATGAACACAGACGAGGGTTGCCCTTTTGCGCAACGCTTAAAGCTCTCTTCAATGGCCATCTCCTTGGCTAGATAAATCTTGCGATAGAGGAGGTGCATATCGGGGTTTTGGAGGATTCTTTTAGCAGCGTGAGATGCAAAGTTTTTATCTCGCGGCAAATCATCTAAAACAATGACCTCTACTTCTTGGTTTAACTTAAGAGATTTCAAGCGGTTGAGAAGAGAGGCAATACACTCAATATCGCGCCAAGAGACTTTCATTAAGAGATCGGTGTCATCTAAAATAGCATATAGAAAATGGATGTATTCGACATGTTCTCGAGTGGGATCGACAAAGAATGCGCTCTTTTGCTCTGCAACAAGAGAGCGTTGCAAAAGTCTTTGCATGATCCTTTTTTGACTCATCGAGGAAAGATCTTTTTCGACAACAGCCAACTGAGCTTTAATCTGACTTGGACTCATCCCTCCGGTACTATGGCGATCATTAATGACAAAGGCGATCTGTGCACAGAGGACATTTGAGGACTGAGAATCTGAGATCTGCACCATTGGAGCTGAAAAGGTTTGCAGCGCACTCTTATGGTGATCGATGACGCTAATGACTTCTAAATAAGAGGGGATCTTTGTTTCATCTCGGTTACAAAAATCGCGCAAGGATACGGTTCCAAGAATCGGCTTGTATAAATCTTTAGCGTGGATCACTCCTAAAGGAGTCAGTTTGCCATCTTTTTCAGGGGCTGTCACTGTAAGATAGGAATAACTTCCCATTTTACTGCGAATCTCTTCGACCTCTGTCCGATAACTAATGCTTTGAGGCTGATGGCCAAATACATGAGTCTTAATTTTGAGAGCAACGTCTAGGCGGTCAACAAAGCTGCGGACACTTTGAATCGCTCGCTCAAGGCCTTTAATTATTTTTTCAAGATGCGCAAAAATATTCGAGCGATTTTCAATTAATCGGCCTGTCGCATCAAATAAAGAAGATGCATGTAGAGATTCGATGAGATCGACAAACTCCTTAAAATCAAAAATGGAAAGGTCTTTCATCGCTTGTGCAAACCCTTCAAAGGTACACTCTAGGCCATTCTTCACGTCGAGCACTTTGACAAGATAATCTTGCAAATGACTTCTTTGCTTGAGCGTAAACTCTTTGGATGGATCGCATTCTTCAATGCGAATGCTAAAAACTGATTGAATAAATTCTGGTAAGTCATCTAGTGAGAGGTTTTGTTTGCCAAAAAATGAGATTAATTTGACATGAAGATGATTTTCAAACCAGCGCAAGCAATTATTGAGGAGCATGATGACTTGACGCACCTCTTCGGCATCGAAATTGCGCCAATCCCCTAAATAGCACCCTTCTGGATCGACGAGAACAATCGCATTCTCGGCTCGCCCATGATCAATACTGAGTGTAGAAAAATGGGTTTCTTTACGCACGACCCCAGTCTGATTGATCAAATCTAGCCCAGATAGAGACAGGCTTGTTCTTCCCTTGGCTAAATGATCAAAAACTGATGGCCCAAAAACATCTTGAAAGAGGAGGCTAATTTCCACGAGAGAGAGGGGCGGCCCTCCTGGCAAATTCCAGATATGGAGATTTTCGCTAACGCGCGCAGCAAAGGCATCGACCCAGCCCCAAAAAGAGGCAATTGTTGTATCTAAGTCGGGTGACCCATGCGCTGTAACATAGTGGCTTCCTGGATAGGTTTTACCCATCGCAATAGGAAAGAGCACCTGGTACTCATCTCGAGGGACAAACTTACCAGCAATTTTAGCGCGGATCTGATAATTTTCCTCTGTGCTCAAATGGGAAAATTGGTTCAGCCACAGCTCAAAGTTAAAAAAAGAGTAGGAATCGAGGATTTTATGAGCATTGACTTGATCGATGAAATCAATGACGGCTGGCAGTAGAAAGGCGGGCGATGACTCTTTTTTAATCAGATCGCATAGGATCTGATTGATCTGATCCTGTTTTTGTCTGTCGCTTAAAGTGCTAGAAATACCAGTAAAAAGGGAAGAGACGGCATGAAATTTTCTGACAACAATGGCAACATCCGCCAATGTTCCAGAGCTTGTCAGATCTTCTTTTTTATCGCCTTTTTTCATAAAAAAATCTTTAGTAAAACATGGACTGAGCAGGACTCGAACCTGCGACCACCCACTTAGAAGGCGGGTGCTCTATCCAGCTGAGCTATCAGTCCAGATATACCCATTTTAATGAAACAGCCCTCATTTAGCAAGGACTTTAGACACTCTGAGTGCATTTGCAATAATTGTTAAACCTGGATTGACAGCCCCACTCGACGGAAAAAAGCTCCCATCCACCACGTATAAATTGTCATGATCATGCGCTTTGCAATGAGGGTCTAACACAGAGGTCTTCGGATCTTCCCCAAACCGGCAAGTCCCAACCTGGTGAGCGACACCTGCTAACGGAATGCGCTTAGCAAAAAAACAGGTCGGCGATGCGCCCAAAGATCGATCCACATCCCTTAAAATGCCTTTTAAGCGCTTAATCAATCGATGGTGCCCTTCTAAACTACTCGATGTGTATTTTAGGACAATCTGCCCTTTCTCATTGACCATCACACGGTTCTCTACCGACGGCAAATCTTCACTACAAATCCACCAACCCACTGCATGATCTGCCATGATCTCCAATACTTTATCTGGGGTAAAAAAGGGAGCGTCACCTTTCAGCATCTCTTTTTTGACATTTCCAAGCAGCTGAATATGGCCTAATGGGTATTTCCAATCCGGAGCGCGATGATAAAAATCGTTCAGGCCAAAGGTCTTTTCGTAATGACTTGTATTTTTTTGTTTTGAAATAGCGATCATCGCGGAGTTGATATGGCACATATAGTTTCTGCCGACAAGTCCTGAGCTATTGGCAACGCCTGAGCGCAAAAGCAGAGCCGCGGAATTCACAGCACCACAAGAGACGACAAAAGTATCTGCAGAATAGGTTTCAATCTTCCCATCTCGCTCTACCTCGACCGATTGAATCCTTTTTCCTTTAGATGTCAGCTTAACAGCTTTTGCGTGGGTATTGACATCCTCCCCTTCCTTTAGGAAGGGGAGGATGTCAACGTCACCCCATCACTTGGCAAAATCCCTGTCACCGTCTGAGCCTCTTCGACTCGTGTAACATGGCTTCGCAAACACTGATCATACGGCTCTATTTCTGGCTTTTCAAAGACGAGAACAGCTTTAGGAGATACCATGTGAGTATAAATGGGAGGAAATCCCTCAAAATCGCTTTTCATGACTTTAAAGCCAAAATCCTTAAATAGAGCAACCCATTCCTCCGTCGTTTTAAACGTGCAGGGAAGGGGGATTTCCGCCCGATTTTTCATCAGTCGATTGCCCCACCAATCCAAAAAGCAAAGCACATCTCTTCTTTGAGAGGGGGAAAGGGAAAAAAAAGCAGTCTCAATATCGTTTCTGCTCATGGGAGGAATAGAAGGGAAGCTGTCTTCGACGAGAATCACCCGCCCGCAGGGCTTCAGAATCGAGTAGAGGTGCTCTAACAAAGACCGCCTGACCTTCGGTGTTATGTGATGCAAAACTGTGGAAAGAATGACTGTATCGACAGATTCCTCAGTAAAGGGGGTCTCATCAGGGGCTTTCTGCTGCAGAAAGCTAACTTTAGGATGAGTAGTGGTTGGGGTGAATGGGAAAATGTCGGTGGCGTAAGACTGAGTGATATTGGGATTTAAATCTACCAGCCTGAGAGCGAGCTGTGTGTCCCCTGCACCAAAATCCAATAAAACCCCCTCTTTGATATGGGGCAGCAGCGATTGGGCATACGACTGAAATTTCTTAGCCCTCGCCTTTTTGTAATTGGCCGAAAAGGACGAGGAGGGATCTGCCATATCAGGGTATTTTTCATGGAGGAGAATCATGGCTAATTCACCATCATCCCCATGTTTTTCCAGAAGATCGAAAATATCATCCAATCTCTCATAGGGCAAAGAGACCTTTTTCCAATAAGAAGTTAGCATCATTTTCAGAAACTGGTTGGTTGCCTTATCTTTCAAAGGGCCTTTGACGATTTCTTCTGCGGGCAAGAGAGTCGATAAAAAAATAACGATGAAAATAAAAAATCTAATCATAAATAGAATCGTGTCTTTATGGTGAGCGTGCTTATACAGCTAGTAGCTTGACAAAGTCAAGGTAGATAATCTAGCATCTTCATGGACTTTAACTCAAAGGAGATTATTCGCACTTCTATACCCAAGTTTTGAAATAACTTGGGTATAGGCTTGAAACCGGCAACTGATTTCTTTACGAGCCCTAAGTTTATTTCTCCGGTGGCTTAACAAGATCAATTCCATTGGAAAAATCGGTTTTATTTGCCTGCGAGCGAAAGAGCTCTTCTTGACGATCTGTAACCCTTTGGTAATCCGCAACAGAATGGATGATGTGAGGCCTTACAAAAATAACGACGTTGCGCCTTTCACTATTTTCACGCGTTTTACTAAAGGCTGCGCCAATGAAGGGAATTCCACCCAAACAAGGAAGCCCGGCTTTATGGCGCGCTTTATGATTGCGGATCATTCCACTTAAAACTAAAAAGTGCTTATCCGGCACATGCACATGTGTTGCCATATTCGTCTTTGTCGTGCGGATTCCATTCACATTCGTTGTACTGACTAAATCCTGTTCGACACTTTCTGTAATCTCTTCACTTAAATCTAAAGTGATCACATCCCCTTCCCCTAAGCGCGGCGTAATGCTCAAGCTGACACCCACATCTCGGTACTCTAAATTAGCCGTCGTCTGCTGACTTTGCCCAATTGTTTGGACGATGGATCCTGTAAATGGGATGTTATCGCCGACAAAAATGGTCGAATTTTTATTATCCTGTGTGATGATTTTCTGATTTAAGACAATGGTACTCTCCCCATCTATCTGCAACGCGGAAATGAGTGATCCAAGCGAGAGAAAGGACTTTCCTTTATGCATGATGATATCGCCAATGACCCCCAAATCAAAACCTGGAACAAGCGGAATTTGATTCAATCCCGTCGGCGTATTACTTGCATTAATCCCCTGCATCGTATTTGCAAAAGAGCCAGCGCCGGTAGCTGATGGCGGAAAATTGCCCATTCCAAAACCCAATTTGTTTTGATATTGGCCGCCAGCTGCCCACTGAAGACCAAATTCCATCCCTTTTTTCACATCGGTTTCGATCACCAAAATTTCGATAAACACTTGTCGTAGTGGAATATCGACAGTCTCAATTAATTTGCGCAAAGCCATTAACGTCTCTGGATCTGCTGAACAAAGAAGAGAATTCGTCGGTTTTACCCACTGAAGCGATTCGATAGCGCGAATGAGTTTTGGTGGAGCATCTGGCTGATTTTTTAAGTCGGCAGCTATCTTCTTTAACGCCTCTTCAATTTCAGAACCCTCATGGTACTGCACTTTATAGGAGAGAAATTCATACGTTTCTTTTTCACGCGGCGGCGGCATTAACGTATTCGACGCGAGTAATCCCTCCATCTTCTTTCCATTAGGAAATTGTCCAGGTGATCCCTCTTCCCCCTCTTGCAACGCGTGAATGACATAGTAATCCCCTTCTTGATTCACACAAAAACCATGTACGCGAAGTAGCTGAATTAATGCTTGGACCACACCAGCCGATTGCACTGCTTTTCCAGTCGACAAAGAGATCTTAAAATTCAAACTTTTCGCATCATAGATGAAATTAGAATTGGAAATCTTACTGACAAAGCGGATGAACTCAATGACGGAAACGTCATTGAAATTGATAAAGTAACCATCTTCTACGGTTTCTTTTTCTTCTAGATTTTCTTCGTCAGAAAACAACAGGGAAGAGGTGAACATTAACCCGAGAAAGACGGCAATCAGTAGTGATGTCTTTGTTTTCTTTGATTTGATCATTTTAAACCACATGCCACGAACATTATATGCAAGATACAGCTTTTTTTTCAAAAAAAATAATTGCAACTAGTTTTAAATAATTTGCAAACAGAATTAACCTTTACAAGATCTTTAAGAATTCGTTTTTAAAAAAGATTTGCTATTGCCGAGCTATTGCCGCCGGTGCATAATGGACTGCTTGTAAACCTTTAGGTTCTAATGAAAGCGACAATCGACAAACTCCCGATTAAAGAACACATCCGCTGGGCGGAAGATCAAAATCAGCTCGATATAAACAGAGCTTCCGATGCCTCAATCACAACGCATTTTCCTGAAATCTTTGGAACATCGATCATCTACTCTTCAAAACTCGAAGAGTTAATTGCGCTTGAAAATAGAACAACCCCCTGGGCTTCCTTTGCGCCCCCAGCAAAATACCATCTCACAGCCAAACGCCTCTTTTCTTACCAACTCTTTCCCAGTATCAAATGGAATGAAAGCCCGGAAAATGAAGATCCAGAAACCCCCTCTCACAACTTAATTCATCAAATCATCGCGCTCTCTCCTTTTAAGAAACAACCGATGGCTCTTTTTGAACGGGATAAAACAGCCATTCTCAACTTGCTCGAATCAATTACCTACATTAATAAAATGCTCATTCACATCAACTCGAGAAAACTGCAATATCAAAAAGGATAGAGGAGGATGAATGAAACTGAACATTTCTCTTTTTGGCGCGAGTGGAAAAATGGGACAAGCAATTCTTCATGCTGTCTCTAAAAATCCCTTATTTCAGATTGTAGCTTTAGAAAATTGCGCCGTTGCGATCGACTTCTCTCATAAAGATGCAACGCTATCCCAAATGAACGCCGCCGCAAAACTAAGTAAACCCATCGTCATCGGAACAACAGGACTGTCTCCTGAGACGTTTGAAAGCATAAAGAAGACAGCTGAAATCATTCCCATTTTATACGCATCCAATTTCAGTTTAGGGATGAGCCTTTGCCTAGATGCGGTTAAGCGATTTGGCACCGCTCTTTTTGGCAACTGCTCTGTTGACATTGTCGAAACCCATCACATCCATAAAAAAGATAGCCCGAGTGGCACAGCGCTTTCGTTGGCACAAACGATCCCCTCACGCGAAAAGATTTCGATCCGCTCAATCCGCAATGCAGAAGAGATCGGTGAACACATCGTCACCTTTGAATGCGCGGGTGAGCGGATTGAAATCAAACACCAAGCGCTCTCTCGAGATGCTTTTGCCCAAGGAGCGCTTAAAAGCGCTCAATTTTTATTGGGTAAGCCTCCTGGGCTATATGCTTTCCAAGACGTTTTGTAACTGGTTATTAGCGCTCAAATGGCCCATAAAGACATCAGCAATTCCCGCTGGCGCTTTGGGTAATGGAGTGCTAACCCCATCCGGCGCGCCCATAGGAGCTTTGTTCACAGGTTGCACAGATAATTCGAGTGAGCCTGACCGAGAAACCGGCTTAAAGTCTACGAACCGTGCGTCTTTAACATGTTCTGAGTTAGCAGCTTGAAAGCCAGCTGGAATCGCTGTAAAGACATACATTTTCGGTCTCAGAAACCTTTTTAATTTTTTTGCGAAGTTCGACTATACGATTCATCTCCACATCCCAATGTTGTTTTCCTGGGACAAAAGCTCCTTCTTTTAGGCTCAATTCCTTTTTCTCATCCTTGTAGGCGTACGCGGACACTCCCAGAGCGCTCTGTAATTCTAAAATTCCTGTTTCGAGGCTTAAGATTTCTCTTTTGCATGTAGCTAACATATTAGCTGGTTCTGCGAAGAAGTCTTTTTTGCCGGAAAATGTCATGAAATTAAACCCGTCTTGCGATGTCTTTTCGTATTGGCTTATTAAGGAATAACACCTCTGTGTTAAATTCCTCAATTGCTCTTTATCCGCTGAACGATACTCTAAGAAGTCTTTCGGGCTCTTTTCGATTTCTTGAGCAAAAGGTAACAGATCCTTTAAGCAATCCTTATCGAAGGAGAATATGCACTCCCGATCTTCGGGCGGAGCAAAATCGCGATTAATAGCAAAATTAATTGTTGATGCGTCTGATTGTTTTCCGAAAATATGGGCAATCGCCTGCCAAAGTTTAAAAATAAAACCCTTTATCCCTTGACAATTCTTGGCATATTCAACAATGAGGTTAATCGTTTTCGATGAGAGTGCTGAGGGATTCTCGAGTGTCTTAAGGAACTCGGCTTCCTTCTCGAACGACGCCTCGAACGCATCCTCGAGCGCCTCCTCGACTCTACACTTGTATTCCTCCGCGAATGCCTTTACGCGGGGTGACAGAAACATGCCCACAAAAGCACATTTGTTTTCAACAGAAATACATGTGTTTTCAGAAACCATCCAGCGGTGTTTAAAAACGGCGACAGACATCTTGCTCACAGCTACTTGGCTGAGAGCAATAGCATTGGTTGTGTTGGGCGAGCACTTTGGAGGCCCACCCAGCAGACTCTGCATGGATATAATTTGCGTCATAATAATCCTACTGTTATTATTAAATGATTCCAACAATTACAAGTATCTTATAATATAATTATATTATTAATTAGTATTTTTACGCAAAGAAATTTCGTTTTGTTTCACGGACCGGTAGATTAGGAAGGCGCTCGAAAAAGCAAGCAAATCAAGCCATCGAAAGACACCACAAGAGACAAAGGATCAAGCTCTTAAGTTGATAATCCAAAATTATTCTAATTTTAGCCCTACTTTGGCCGCTGTAAACAATCCAAGTCGTTCAATATCAACGCATTAAAAAAAAGCCTCCCACTTTTCTTGGTTGCCCATATTAAAAAAACCGTTAAACACTTCGAAGTTATAGGAACTTATAGCCACTTATTGGGCGTTTCGTGTATAACTGGCTATAAGCAGGTATAAACCATGGATCCAATTAAAAATCCATTTTCACCAGGAGCTGGCTCTCCACCGCCTGAATTAGTGGGAAGAGATCCAGATCTGGAACAAGCACGCATTCTTCTTGGTAGAATTAAAGAAAAACGATCTGAAAAGAGCATGTTGCTCACAGGCCTTCGAGGAGTCGGCAAGACTGTATTGCTCAAAGAAATTGAACAGCTTGCAAAGAAAAATGGATATCGGACAATTTTCATCGAAGCGCATGAAAATAAACAATTAGGCCCATTGCTCATTCCCTATCTTCGAAGTCTGCTTTTTGACCTGAATAGGATCGCAGGAGTTGGTGACAAAGTTAAGCGAGGACTAGCAGTTCTTCGAAGTTTTATTGGAGCTGTAAAACTAACTGTTCACGATATGACTATTGGAATAGACATTGATCCCGAGGAGGGATCAGCCGATAGTGGCGATCTAGACATCGACTTACCTAATTTGTTTGTTGCCATTGGTGAGGCTGCTGCAGATCGCAGCAGTGCAGTAGCGCTTCTAATTGATGAAATTCAATACTTTAGCCAAAAAGAACTTGGAGCACTCATCATGGCAATGCATAAAGTGCAACAATATCAACTTCCTATAGTACTTTTAGGAGCGGGCCTGCCGATATTACCACGTCTTGCTGGGGAAGCAAAATCCTATTCTGAACGCCTTTTTAACTTTCCTGACATCGGAACGCTATCACTCAAAGATGCAACGATGGCGCTAGCAAAACCCGCTTTAGCTGCGGGTGTTATTTTTGAACTCCCTGCATTAGAGGAAATCTATCGTCTTACAAAGGGTTATCCCTATTTCCTTCAAGAATGGGGTTATCAAGCTTGGAATCTAGCACCAAGCAGTCCCATTACCCTAAAAATTATTCAGGATGCTACAGCTGGGGTTATCACACGCCTCGACAAAAATTTCTTTAGAGTGCGATTCGACAGACTGACCCAAAGCGAAAAAACGTTCTTACGCGCTATGGCAGAACTTGGATCTGGCACCCATCGCATCGGAGAAATTGCCGATATTCTAAAGATTAAAGCAACCTCCCTGAGCCCCGTTCGAGCTGATTTAATCAAAAAAGGGATGATCTACAGTCCGTCTTACGGAGATATTGCCTTTACTGTACCGCTCTTTGATGAGTTTATGCTCCGAGCCATGCCTGAATTACAAACCCTAAGTATCAGTTGAATAAAACCCCCACAAGCCTCATGATGGAGCTCATGAAGAATGTGCCAGTCAAAGATTTTTTAATTGGGGCAAAACAACCCCTTGCTGTGATCTCCGGACCCTGTGTCATCGAAAGTGAACAACATGCCGTGGAAACAGCTGCCGCCCTATGCGCTATTTTTTCTCAGTTCAAAGGGATTAACTTCATCTATAAGTCAAGCTACGACAAAGCCAACCGCTCTGCAAAATCCTCTTTCCGCGGTCCTGGAATTAAAGAAGGGCTGCGCATCCTCAAGCGGATCAAAAAAGAATTTAATATACCCGTACTCACCGATGTCCACTCTCCAGAAGAGGCGATTTTAGCAGCGGAAGTGTGCGATATTATCCAAATCCCTGCGTTTTTATGCCGCCAAACCGATCTATTATTAGCAGCTGGACAGACAGGCGCTGTCATTAATATCAAAAAAGGCCAATTCATGGCTCCTTGGGATATGGGAAACGCCATCGATAAAATCCTCTCCGTCAACAACGAAAAGATCATTTTAACCGAACGGGGAGCCTCATTTGGATACAATAACCTCGTGAGCGACATGCGCAGCATCCCGATTATGCAAAAGTTCGGGTTCCCTGTGTGTTTTGATGCCTCCCACTCCGTACAAATTCCAGGTGGCCACGGCACTTCCTCTGGCGGACAGAGAGAATTTATTCCCACTTTAGCAAAAGCTGCCATCGCATCCGGCTGTAACAGCTTATTTATTGAATCCCACCCCGACCCCACAAATGCAAAAAGCGACAAAGACTCCGTATTCCCCTTCCACGAACTCCCTTCCTTGCTCAAAGAGATTTTACAGATTTACAATATAGTGAATAGACCTCTTGCGTAACCTGCTTTGTTTGGAAAAATCGAAGATTTTTTTGCCATTTAAAATCCTATCGATTAAGACATACACGCAGTGTAGGCGAATCGATAGGATTTTAAATGGCGAAAAAAGATCGGTTTTAAGAAGCAAATGAGGTTACGAAAGAGGTCTAATGATAGATAGTTCCATGTTTCGAAAAGCATCTCTTTATACATTTGGAGCATTCTCCCTTCTAGCCGCACTATGGCTATATCTATTCGCCTATCCTCATGAAGCTGATTATACTCTCTGTAAAGCCCTACAAAATCAAAAAACGACAGTATCTCAATCCAATCTCGCATCGACTTCTCATCAAAACCGCAAAGGGGTCGTCAAAGAAATTTATTTCACTCAAGAGGACAACACAAGATTACAATACAGAATCGAAAGCGAATCCTCTCTGCTGACAATTATCCCAAACGGCACCAAGCTTGACCTCAATGAAAAGCTGGAAAATATTAAATGTTGGATGCAAGATAAGATTTATTACACTCCAGGAAAACAACCGATGCAGCAGATCCGTTTTCTAGAAGCCAAAGATGGAGTCTACTTATACAATTCCCAGCAGTTTTTAGCGCAAACGGTTACCCTCTCACTCTACCGCCTCAGTAGCCATATCCTCCCCTCCGTTCTCAAAAAACAATCCCCTTTCTTAAAAGGGATTGCTGAAGACATTTCCTTTGTTGTCTCTGGAAAAACGCCTCAGTTTCAAGCGCATCATTTTCAAGCCCTTTTAAACCAAGATAAGCCGGATACTCAATGAAGAAAATTTTCTCTGTTTTATGGTTGCTCATCGCCTCTTTGTCTGCCGAGGATAAACCCTCTACACCCCTTGGCGCGCTCTCCTCCTCCGATGCCTCCTATGATGGCAACTCCCTTGTGTTAAGTGGCAGAGTTGTGCTCGATCACGGCCTTGGAAAAATGACAGCTGAAGAAGCGAATTTAGAAAAACAAGAAGAGACGGGAAAAGAGTTTCCATTCAAAATGATCCATCTCAATAGAGATGTCTTAGTTTCTTTGAAAAATGCCTCCGAGCTACGCTGCGACCATGCTGATTTTGATTTCTCTGCACTTAAAGGTTTTCTCTTTGCCAAAGAGAATGAAAAAGTGGCGTTCATCGATGCTTCGAAAAAGAAAAAAACGGGAGAGGAGACCCCATTACAACTACTCAGCCGCAGCTTAGAACTCAATTTCTCTAAACACGATCTCGATGCAAAAAAAACCGAATATGAAATCGAATCCATTGTTGCAAAAAATGATATTGAAATTACCTATGCGAACAATTTTATCCTTCTCGCAGACCATGCGCTGTACCGCAAGCAAGTCTCTGTAAATGACAAAACTGATTCCAAACAATTCCAAGGGATCTTAACAGCTTACCCTAAAGACAACCAATCCCAATGCCATCTCACCCATGAGAAGGATCGAATTGACGCCGATGTGATCGATCTCGATATCCTTCACTCAAAGATCTCGATGCTCCATTCCAAGGGCGTTTTAAATTCGTCTCTTCTATCCGACGACTCCCTCCAAGAGATCCACTTCCATTGCGATCACCTCACATGGGATAACATCAAGAACCTTCTGACTTTAAAAGGCAACGTGGCAATTGAAGACGCAGCACTTGGCAAAATCTCTTCCCAAAACGCCATTGAACTAGAGCACACACTCGTTAAAGGGAAACGGACGCTCCAATCGATCCATGCAACAGGACCCTCTACTCTTGTCTACCAAGATGCAGAGACTTCCCATCAACATAAAATCATCTGCCATGGAAACATCCATCTCGATCGGGACAAACTTCAGGCCTCACTCGATAGTCCTCTAAAAAGTGGCCAAGTCCTCCAAACAGAGCAGATCTACTATGAAGAAGAATCCATCGCTTTTTATGCAGATAAAGCCATTTTAGAATATGCGGAAGAAAATGGCACATTACACCCCATCTCCTTCACTCTAAAAGATAATGTCCGCCTCTTTTCCCACGATCCTGAAAAACCCCAAAGCTGCGGCATCGCCGATCGTCTACAGTACTCCCCTGCCACTCGAACACTTATCCTCGCTGCTAACCCTGGGAAAAAAGTCCTCTTTTGGGATGACGCCCAAGGGGTGCGCGTGAGTGCGCGTGAGATCCATATCACGCAAGATCCTGAAACAAACGAGCGCGTTGTCAAAGGCATTGGCAATCTCCGATTGACCTTTGACGCCACAGAACAAGCAATGCTAGAAAAAGTGTTTGCTCAAGCGGAAATCATTAAAAATCGCTCCCTAAAAGGCGCCGCTATGCTAGAAGAGAGCCTAAAATCAACCGAAAACCTATTAAAATAGAGCAGCCATGGACAGCAAACTTAAATCCGCCCAACACATTCTCTTTTCCCCTAAAAAAACGGTTTTGCCCCTACTTAAAACAGAAAACCTCGTTAAAACCTATAGTGGAAAAACTGTTGTTAATGGCCTCTCTTTTGAAGTGGGACAAGGGGAAGTCGTTGGCCTCTTAGGTCCCAACGGAGCTGGCAAAACAACCGCCTTCTACATGACAATTGGCTTAATCAAGCCCGACAGCGGAGAAGTTTACTTTAAGGATCAAGTCGTTACACACCTTCCTATCCACGATCGAGCCAAAATGGGAATGGGGTATCTCTCCCAAGAGCCCTCCGTCTTTCGTCATCTCACCGTCGAAGAAAACATCCTTTGCATCTTAGAAACGCTAGACTTAAACCCGCTTGAGCAACATGCAAAACTCGAGATGCTTCTCCAAGAACTTCATCTAGAAAAGCTTCGCGCAAAGAAAGCGAGCACCTTGTCCGGTGGAGAGCGCCGCCGCCTTGAAATCACACGCGCCCTCATCACAGAGCCCTCACTACTCCTACTCGATGAGCCCTTTGCAAACATCGACCCCCTTGCAGTTAATGACGTTAAAAACATGATCCGCCATCTCAAAAGCAAAGGGATTAGCATCTTGATCACAGACCACAATGCTCGAGAAATCTTCTCGATCGTCGACCGGAGCTACCTCGTCCAAGAAGGCAGAGTCTTTCTAGCTGGAACTGTCGATCAGCTCCTGCAAAACCAACAGGCTCGAACCTCCTACTTTGGAGAGAATTTTAGGCTGTAGGGAGTATACTGCAGTCGGCCTGAAACTTGGAATTTGGACCGCGCCAAAGCCCCGAGGATCGCCGATCTTAAGTCGCCCCATATTGTTAATATTTTGCGACTTATGATCGACGATCCGCGGGAGCTTTCGCGCAGGTCC
>CAMAVL010000013.1 GCA_945861735.1 Chlamydia trachomatis | reverse complement strand
CTAAACTTGTTTGCTTCACTGTTCATCTTCCCTTGGATAGGAAGATGAACAGTGAAGCAAACAAGTTTAGGTCAAAAAACTGTCCAGCCTGATGGGTCCACTATACTATCCGCCTTTTTGAAGATCGAGAAAAATAAGTTTATGAGGATAATCGATGAAAAGAGAGTGTTCTAGCAGAAAATCCATGCCAAGATAGCCGTCGTAATCACGATCTGGAGTTAAATCAATGGCAGCGATCGCTTGAGCGCCAAAATTATGTCCTCCTAAACAAAATAAAGATGTAGAGGGTACCTGCGGAGCTCTAATTACTGTACGAGAAGATCCGGTATCAAGGATCAGTCTTTTAATTCCAGAGTCTGTTTCAACGGACAACAAAATACCATCTCGATGGAGCGTAAAAGGAATGGTCAGAAAATCTTCAGAAAGAAGGCCTCTTTGCTGAAGATGCAAATGACTATCGCAAGCATAGATCGCAGAACGCTGGAAATCCAAGAATAAATTATATTTTTCAAGAATGGGGCGCCCAATCGATCCTGTAGGGTAAGCTGGCATCCCTTCCAACATAATATTAACACGAAAATCCTCTCTGTCTTGGACTACTAGCACATCAGAGAAAGTTAGCTTATTTATGTTAAATTCAGAGATTGTATAAGTGGGCGATTCATATGAATTACCCTTAAAATCACTCCATTCTGCAGTGCCATAAGAAGTTGTTTGGATGTTTTGTAAAACATCCCGACCTAGAAAAAGAAAACAACTACTACCCAGATCAATTTCAAACGAATATAAATTACCTTCTATGTGAGCATTTACTGTAGGAATGCTGCAACTACTTAAGACAACAGGAATGCGCTCACAATACCTGTCCGGCGGCTCGATGTAAGCAATTTTATTGGAGTAATCGAGATAAATCGCATGCTTTTTAAGAAAATCCATTCCGATAAATCCATCCGTATCCTGGAGGTCATCGAAGAGCTCAAAAGGTTGAATTAACGTATTGCCAAATTCTCGGGTTCCAATAGAGAAAATAGAGGAAACAAAAGATTCTTTCGATTGAATTAATGTTGATCTTAAAACAGTCATTGTAGCTGTTGTGCCGAGCGAAAGCCTATGAGTTCCTAAATCTGTATTCACTTGAAAAACAACACCGGCCTTGTCAGGCAACTCAAAAGGAACTTGTATCCAATCATCACTAATAAGTCCTTTATTTTTCAGCTTGGAAAAAGAATCACAGGCGATGATGCGAGAATGAGGAAAGTCCAAAAAAAGATTAAATTCACCGCCTAAGTATTTTCCTAAAACACCCCCAGCCGCTTCCTGTTCCGTCGCAATGACATTGGTTAAAGTTAAATCTCCCACATGCATCTTTGGAATAAGATAGGATGGGGCTTCTCTCGGTTCCCCGTTCATAGACTGCCACTGAGAAATACCATGGGATTGTTTATCCGTTTGGCTAAGAGCCTCTTTACTTAAGAATAAAGGAAATCTAGATCCAATTCTCACCTCTAAAACATGAGTGTTATTGCCAACTTTCACATCGATTCGGGGATGATTATGTTTGTTATAGGTAACAGGAAAAGAAATAAAATAACTCGTTGATAAAGAATGCCAAAAAATGACCCCGATTCCAATAGACATGCCGATCAGAAGAAGCCCTAGCATTCTGAATTTTTTTAAGGCTACCATATAAGACTCCCCTCGACCTTAATCTCTCCTGTGGTCTTTCCATCGGGCCCCTGCTTTAGCTCCCCTTTTACACCTCCTTCCATTTTCCCTCCTCCCTTCGTTTCTTTAAATGCGCTAATACTGCCTGCAGCACTTTGATTGCCTTCGGTGTCTTTTTTTCCCTCTGCTCCAAGTTTTATTTTTCCATCTCCTCGACTAACGATGTATTGAGAAATATCTGTTTTCCAGTCTTCAGAAGACGGCTCTTGAGTCAAAATAGACGCTTCAATTTGGATGTAATCTAGTAGCTCTTTTCCAAATAAGATCGCATCCAACCATTGAAAAACTACAGAACGAACATGAGAATCATTCAAATGATGTCCATATCCTTCCAATCGAAGATAGGTAAGCGCATTCGTTTTTGCTAAACTTTCTGCAGCAAGATCGGCACTTAGAACAGGGACTTTATTGTCTTGCACTCCATGAACAAGACAAATAGGCAATGAATGCTGACGTAAAGACGTTAAAGATTCGTTCGAGGCAAGCAAAGACGCCCACCATTTATACGTATTTCCAAAAAACCATTTATACCCAACTCGGTCATGAACTTGGATTTGGACCTGCGCGAAAGCTCCCGCGGATCATCGATCTTAAGTCGCCCCATATTAACAATATGGGGCGACTTAAGATCGACGATCCCCGGCGCTTTGGCGCGGTCCAAATTCCAAGTTGCTGACCGAGTTGGGTATATCTGGACTTGGATCAAATATTGTAGCATCCATCTGCTCGTCTAGAAAAATCATATATTGTTCGATTTCATTTTGCGATGCTCCTTGCGCTTCAAGACGATAACGGATTGTCCATTTTACTTCTTCTCTTGGGCTCATGCCGCCTCCCGCTCCAAATAACAAAACAGCAGCCGTTTGCGGCGTTTGGCCAGCTAAAGCAGCAGCCAGCATACCCCCCTCGGATTCGCCCCAAAAAACAATCTTTCCATCCCAGCCCGGACTAATCAAGTGCACATTTTTCAAACAAAGAACGTAATCTTCTAATCGATTTTGAAGACAATTGGTTTGATTATATTCCAATAAATTAACAGTGTCTCTAGAAATCCCCTGTTTTTCAAGGACAATCAATCCTAGCCCAAGAGAGCTCATCTGCTCGCATAGGTCGGCATGCCAAGAATGAGCACTCTCACAAAATGAACCTTGGATGGCAAAAACAATTGGAGAAGAGGGCGTACTTGAAGGAAGAAAGTAGCCTTCTAAAGCAGTCCCATCTTGACGGAGCAAGAAAAATGGATGCATCTCAGTGGCCTGTATCTTTTCGAATCCAAAAATACAGCAAAACATTAAGCAGAGTTTGACTAAATTCTTCATCATAAGTGCTCCTTAAATTATACTGCAGTCGGCCTGAAACTTGGATTTGGACCTGCGCGAAAGCTCGCGCGGATCGTCGATCATAAGTCGCCCAATATTAACAATATAGGGCGACTTATGATCGGCGATCCTCGGGGCTTTGGCGCGGTCCAAATTCCAAGTTTCAGGCCGACTGCAGTATAAACTTGAGGACATAAAATTCAATTTAACATACATCCTAAATATTTTTTTGTCTATAAAACATTCTTTTGCCAATGAGGCTTGGTACAAAACCGCTGACTATCGCATCAACCCGTAAGATACCACTTAAAATTCGGATAGAGGAAAATCGTCTAAGGGGATATCCTGAAATTATCTCGACTTTGCAACTTTTTCTGAGCTCATCTCGCTTGAGAGGATCTCTTAGGTGCAAAGTCGAGATTATATCAAAGGGATTAAGTCTGTGATTCGCGTATTGCTAGCACTTTTGAGTTTGGGAACTGCAGGATATGGGATCTGGTGGGTGAACTCAACGCGCCCTGAGATCAAAGCGAAAGTGGCTGAGATTCTCAGTTCTGGTTTTTTTCATACGCTAGAGATCCGCTATACCGCAGATCAGATCATGGAGACCAACCGAAAGGAGCTCTTAAAGGATAATCGGCATAAATTTTTAGAACCCTCGCTCAACTTCTATCCCTATTTGTTGCTAGAGGTGAAGTATATCATCTCGGAAAACAAAACAAAGGAAGGGGTTATTTTATGGGATTTAACCGATGGAGAGATGGTTCTCAATACTAAAAAATGGGAAAAAACACACGGATTTGGAGATTGCATTAAAGCAGGAACCGATCGCCATGAGTTTAAGGTCATTAATATCCTCGCAAAAAAAGGGGGAGTCAGCGATCGCAAAACCCTCTCCGACACCCTAAATGTAGATAATGACGTCCTCGACGCCTGGATCGACAGCTGCAGGCGCAAAAAATTAATTGTACAGACGGGGAATAGATACCGGCTCCATTTAGAAAATCCTCAGCTTAAAACCCTTCCCTGCACCTCTTTGGATGAGCGGCTTGTCACGAAGCCTCATCGTAATGCGGTGCAAGTTTCCAGGCACTATAGCCTCTCCCAGATTGAAAAGATCACTCGTGCCGCCTTCGGAAGCGACTTTGCCATCCGAAAAACCACGGATGTCTATTTACCCGTTCACTGCATCGTCGTCCAAAACCCGGATGGCTCGATCCACACCAGTCACTGGAATGCCCTCAATGGCAAACAGTTGCAATCCCCTGCAATTGATTAGCAATCGATTAACATTGCCGGGAAATTCTCTAAATAGGTATGCTGCTATCTTCTTTTAGGCTTTTTTTACGGAAAGATGGCTGAGCGGCCGAAGGCGCGTCCCTGCTAAGGACGAGTACCCCTTAACGGGGTACCGTGGGTTCAAATCCCACTCTTTCCGATTTTCTTTAACCCAGAAACGGCAGTTCGAGATGGCAAAGTGATGCATGGCTTTGCCATCTCGAACTGCCGTTTCTGGGTTTAACAGACTTCACATTCAACATTTGCATCAACTGGCATTGCTTGAGAAAAATCGGTTTCATGCCATGGATAAGCACAAATGAGTGCGCGAATCTCTGGAATCGATCTGGATCGGTTAATCGACTCTCTTAAAAGCTTTGTTCCCTTGCCGCCTTTCAGATACCAGCACCCAACACGCCTTAAATCCATGACAGCCTTCCGCTCGATCTGATAGGACACGATGTGGTCTAAGTGGGCAAGCAAAAGGTCTCGATAGTCTAGACCCGTTCTCAAAATGGGAGCTTGTCCTTCAAGGTGGCGATAAATGTCTTCAATAATCCAGGGCTTCCCCATTGTTCCACGCGCAACTAGGATCGCATCACAGCCTGTCACTTCGAACATCTTCTGAGCACTTAGAGGATCCGTAATATCTCCATTGCCGATGACCTTAATCTTTTTAGCAACAGCTTTACAGTCTCGAATGACCTCCCAATTCGCAAAACCCTGATACCCTTGAGCTCTAGTCCTTCCATGGATACAAATAGATGCAGCACCTGCTAGCTCAGCTATTTGAGTCACCTCTGTCGCATTGATGCTATGCGCATCCCAGCCAATACGGATTTTAATGGTCACAGGGATTTTAACCGCCGCCACCATTTCAGAAATGAGCTCTCCAATGAGCTCTGGATTTTTAAGCAACCCTGAACCACTCCCATCTTTTGTGACCTTATCGACGGGGCATCCACAATTGAGATCAACGACATCAAACCCGAGATCTTCAATAATTTTAGCGCAAGGCCCTGCATATTGGGGCTTACTTCCGCAGAGTTGCCCGCCGATCGGATGCATCCCTGTTTCATAATCGAGCATGTGGTAGGTTTGAGGATCATGGCGAATCAGCGCATCCATCTTGACCATCTCACAGAAAATCAATCCAGGCTGATAGGCTGAAGTCATCCGCCTAAAAGGCAAATCGGAGCAGCCGGCCAAGGGGGCGCAAAAAACATTCGACGGAAGGGTCAAAGATCCAAATTGGAAAGGGCGTTTTAACCTAGAAACGGCAGTTGGAGACGGCGAATTGACGCCATCTTTTGAACCAGAACCTCTTTCGATAGGAGGGCCCTTCACCATTTGGGAATGTGCGCTCCCAGTCGAAAGAGATTTTTGTTCAAAGCCTTGCATCAATTTGTCATCTCGAATTGCCGTTTCTAGGTTTAAATAAGTCATTGGTTAACGCAATAAAAAAAGGAGAAATTGTTCAGCCATTTGCAATAGGAAAAACCCAAGCAAGGGGCTTAAGTCCAATACACCACCAATTGGCGGGATGAATCGACGAAATAACCCAAGATACGGATCTGTCACCCGAGAAACAAAATGCATGAGGGGATGTCTAGCAAATGAAGGGAACCAAGATCCGACGATGCGCGCAAAGAGCAAAATCGTAAAGCTCAAAAAAACTAAATGCACTAAATAAGCAATGCTGTTCATGTCTACTCCATATTTTGGAATCATTTTACCTCTATGGGCTTAGATTCTGCAAATAATTTCGTAAAATAAAAAAATTATTAGTACAAGGTCTCCCATTTATCAACTTGTTTGTGTATAAACCTCCTGAAATAGTATTATTACCCGAATGATTGAGGTCAATGATGCTAGCTTTTGGTTTGGTTCAGGACGGAAAAACGCTTAAATGCGCCCTTATCGACAAGAAAAAGGGTTCCATTTCCATTGAATCTTTAAAGGAGGTCCGCTCTTCTGAAGATGTAAAGCTGCTTTACACATCAAAACGGGAAACCCCAATCCTCGCAACGGCTCTCGATTGCTGGGATGTATTGTTTCGCAAAGTCACAATTCCAATCAGATCCAAACAAAAGGCCCTATCAGCCCTCCCATTTCAGCTGGAATCGATCCTTCCTTTCCCTCTAAATGAATCGATCGTCATTGCAATTTTAAAGCAATGCAGCAAAAACGCAACCTCTGCCCTCCTTTTTGCAGCAAAAGAAACCGCTCTGCAAGACCATTTAAATTGGGCACAATCACTCGAAATCGATCCCGATCTCGTCTCTACAACACCGATTGCCCTCTACCGCCTCGCTAAATTCCTTTTTCCAAAGGAGCCCAATTGCGCTTTATTTTATTCGGGCGAACTCAAGTCCTTTATTCTCTCTATTGTAGATCATGAAATTTTCTTAACACATACAATCCACTCCCATGAAGACATTCGTAAAGAACTTGATCGATTTGCTGTATTTTTTAATCAAAAAAACAGCAAAGCCAGTGAAACGAAATGGCTTCTACTTGGGCCTCTAAACCCCTCTCTTTTTTCTGAAACTGTTTCCAATCTCTTTTTACCAACAGACAATCTCCCTATTCCCTTGCCCGACCTTCAAAAATACGCCTTGAGCATAGGCCTTTCTTTGAATGCTTTAGCACAAGATGATCACGTCGTGCAGTTTAGAGAGGGGAAGTTTGCCCCTATCCATTTAATCAAGAAACGAAAAAAACACCTTATTTCCTATTGCGCTCTTTCTTTAAGTCTCATTTTGATCACCGCCATCGGATCTCATCTACTCATTGGAAAGAAGGAGCTCTTGATCAAAGAACAGCTGAAAATGCATTTGCCCATGGCTTTGGCAAATGAGCCGATAGAAGAGATTTTATTTAAATGGGAAAAAGGGTTCTCTTCTCAAAAAAACACCTTCCCGCTTCTTCCCAATATCCCATCCGTTAGTGATATCCTATCATGGGCCAGCTCCCATCCTAGCCTCACCTTACCCGACGGATCTGCTAAAGAGGGGATTGAGATCAAATCGATTCGCTATCACCTCTATAAACATCCAAAGCTAGGAGATCATTCCAGCGCCTATCAAGCCCGAGTGGAGATGGAATTTACCTCTACCATCCCACGGCTTGCACGGGAATTCCACGATGCCCTATTAGCCGGGGACTCAATCGTCAATAACAAACTCAACATCCAGTGGAGTGCAGAGCAAAACATCTACTTCACCTCTTTTGAACTTAAAGGGCGCAATGATCCGATTTACAAAAATTAATTTAGACAAGATCGTCTCGCATCCATCCGCTTACTTGAGTGCAATCCTTCTTCCCCTTTTGCCATTGGTCTATCTGCTCGCCTCTTTTTTCCTCCAGTGGCAAAACTTAAATTTTCTAACAGAGGAAATGGCGCGCATTCACCAAAAAAGCATCCGGATGCAGGAATGGAAAAAAAAGGAAGACGGCTTTCTCTCTTGGTTAGAAAAAGCAGATCATTTTTATATCGATAAACACCTAGAGACCCTTGTTTTTTTAGAACCCGAAGCCAAAAAAATGGAAATGCTTCTTCTTGAAAATCCTCAAAATGAAACCTTAAAAAAACGACTCCACTTTCTAAAGGAAGGGGGGAATCGCCTTCTTTTTTCAGAAGAAGCAATCCACCAACACAATCAATTCCAAGAAACGGAAGAAAAACAACAGCATGGGATCGAGATTAACGAAGAAGATTTAAAAAGAATGCTCAGCCTCATCGAGGGGATAACGATCTGGCCGTATGGCCCTAAAGAGAGCCGCCCTCAATTGATCATCGACGATTTTAAACTCGTTAAAAAAGAACTTCCCTCACAAGAAAATGTCTTTGTATTAAACATGCACCTACTCAAACGAGAAATAACTAAACCATGAGATACTTCTTAACTTCTGTTTTTCTGCTATTCTACAGCTGCTCTCACCACACAACAGATTCAAGCAACTCGATTGTGAGCATGCAGCTCATCGATCGCAATGGATTTATCGAAACCATTAGTAATAAAGAGCGCTTAAGCTCTTATCAGCCCATCGACTTTTTAACGCCCCAACCTTATCAAAAAGTTTTGCGGGTCTATGGGCGCACGCCAAGCGGCCATAGCCACTCTAAAATCACAAGCTACCATTCTAATGGTCAAGCTTGGCAGTATCTAGAAGTTGTCGATGGAAGAGCACATGGAACTTATTATGAATGGTATGCCAATGGAAAAAAACGGATTGAAGCGACTGTCATTGAGGGCTCTGCTGACATCAATGATCTTGCGCAAACAACCTGGCTTTTTGACGGGAAAAGCACCGTCTGGGATGAAATGGAAAATTGCATGGCTGAAATTTATTACAGTAAAGGCGTTTTAGATACACCATCTCTCTATTTCCATCCCAATGGACAGCTCCAGAAAACAATCCCTTACTCGAAGGGAGAGATCCACGGCGTTGTCTTACGTTATAATGAGCAAGCCCTTTTGATCGAAGAGATTCACTACACTGAAGGAAAAAAGCAAGGGACCTCTTTTGCTTCTTGGGAGTCATCTCAGCCGCTTTACATAGAGGAATACGAAAAAGATGCACTGCTTCAAGCCTCTTATTATGATTCTTCTGGCAAGCTCGTGGCGGACGTCAAAGACCGCTTTGGAAAACAAGCCCACTTCGAGGAGAAGGCACTGAGCTCTCTTGTTGAAATTCAAGAAGGGATTCCGAATGGAAAAGTGGAACTCTTCTCAGAAAATGGGACCTTATCGAGCTCCTATTCCTGGAGAGATGGAAAAAAAACGGGAGAGGAATGGGAATATTACCCAACAACTCCCAATAAAGAACTCACCCCTAAATTATGCATCCACTGGCATGAGGATTTCATTCAAGGCCAAGTTAAAACATGGTATCCAAACGGGACACTAGAGAGCCAAAGAGAGCTCAACAGCAATAAAAAACAGGGATTAAGTTTTGCTTGGTACCAAAATGGGGATCTAATGTGCATGGAAGAATATGAAAATGACCTACTCGTCAAGGGATCCTACTTCAAGCGGGGAGACAAGAAACCCGTTTCTAAAATCGATGAGGGCAAAGGGCTTGCAACTCTCTATACGAGCGAGGGATTTCTCCTAAGAAAAACCCCCTATGAAAAAGGAAAGCCCACATTCCAAGAAGGCTCATTGCGCTAAAACTTGAGAGAATGGTTGACTTCGGGGAGTACGTTATGTGCGCTTTGTACATATACTGTGAGGCGATCCAGGAGGATTTATGGGTAAAATGGAAAACATTTCTTGCAAAGAGGTGAGAGACCACATGGCTGCTGTGATTAATAATGTCACTTTTAAGTCCAAGAAATATACTCTAACACGTCATGGCTCTGCCGTAGCCGTTTTATTATCTTTTGAAGACTGGGAGAAAATAGAAAAACTGATCGAGCAAAAGGAAGATAAAGAAGACATCCGAGATGCAGATCTCGCTCTGAAAAAACACTCTAAAAAACGAGGCCTATCGCTTAAGGCGATGAAAAAGAAACTCGGTGTTTAGCAGACTTCTTATAATAGACCTTCTATATAACTAGGGGTTGAGGAGAGTCAAGAGTTTATCCCATGATGTTATACCCAACTCGGTCAGCAACTTGGAATTTGGACCGCGCCAAAGCCCCGCGGATCGGCGATCATAAGTCGCAAAATATTAACAATATAGGGCGACTTATGATCGGCGATCCGCGGGAGCTTTCGCGCGGTCCAAATTCCAAGTTTCAGGCCGACTAACGCTTAGGAGCTGGGATCCCTTCACCCATTGGGAATGTGCGTCCCCTCTCTCATTTGAAAAAGTTCAGCTATTTCTATTCGGGTCAATCAAGCAGTTTTCTCCTGGGCTTTGAGCTGGATGGAGGTTTTGCCATCTTCAGTAGTATAGAGGATGATTGCACCTTTTGACATGGCTTAATGCCTCAGTTGAATTAAACCTAGAAACCATTCTAAAAGAAATATTTAAATTTTTCCACTGGAAAGTTTTAAGTTATACCGCCCCTCAGCAAGCAGCCAAAATAATCCCAAAAACCGACGAGCCCTGGGTTACGCAAGCGGTCTAATGAGCATTTCTTTGCTTTTTTTGCGGTCACTAATTTTTTCCATGTTATAAAAAAACTTGCAAATAAATAATTATTGTTATAGTTTTAAATTAGATAATATAAAAAACGAACAAAACTGTACTGTCAAACATAAGGAGTCTATATGTCAATTCAAGGACCCGGAGCCCCGCAAGAGCCTCATTTACCCTTTTTCCATTCGAAGGCTGAAGACCCCCCTCCTCCAGTCATATCATGTTACTATCAAGCATCGAATGCACTCAATCCGCCTCCAATCCCCTACGGTGTAAATTCTGTTATTCTCGATTTCGACTACACGGCGCTCGATGCACAAAAAGGAGTCAGCGGACTAACGGGACCTTTTACTAAACCCAGAGTGTTACAAAATTTTATTGATGAATGCCACCGACAGAGTCCCCCAATAAAGGTAATGATTAAGATTGGAGGCACTGGAGGCAAGTTTGAAAATACCTGGAGCCAACTAAATTCTGCTAACATCGACAGATATTCAAGCAGCTTACAAAAGTTCTGCAACAATAATGGATTAGATGGGATCGAGTTTAATTGGAACACTTCTCCTTCACCAGAGGGACAAACCAGTCTTATAGGCTCCCTCATCAAAGATTTTAAATGCAATATAAAAGGCACCTCTCCACTGCAAGCAACCCTGTCTTGTAGTTATGGTCAAGTTGGTGGAGGACTTGTCAGTTGTGACATAGATGCCCTATTCAAGGCTGCTACAAATGCAGATGGAAGCAATGCTATCGATCATGTGACTATGTTAGGTGACGAGGACACCACGATGCAGTCTGATATTCCAGCCTGGGAAACTTTTATAGGTAGCCATGGCCTCTCCCCTTCTCAACTGACTGTTGGTATGGGATCCACGACCGACATCAAGGGTGCTGCCACCTGGAACAAAAGTCAGGGAACAGGCACATGCATTTCGAATTGGGATCCTCAAAATGTAACCGATTCCAATAACGAAACTAAACAAGTTTGGAGTATTTATAATCAACCCTTAAATAAGCCTCAACGCCCCACAGAATAGACAACCAAAGCTGACGACTGGAGCAGCTCTTGCAAATAGACTCCATATTCACTCTTTGAGAGTTGATTACTCAAATAAATGAGCT
The DNA here is from genome assembly GCA_945861735.1 of Chlamydia trachomatis. Taxonomy (GTDB): domain Bacteria; phylum Chlamydiota; class Chlamydiia; order Chlamydiales; family Rhabdochlamydiaceae; genus CAMAVL01. The sequence goes on along the minus strand of CAMAVL010000013.1, from coordinate 5,871 downwards.
GGGATCGGTCGATAAATCCCATGCGATAGGCGATCTCTTCTATGCAAGAGATCTTGATCCCTTGTCTCATCTGAATTGTTTGGACATAACTTGAGGCCTGTTGCAGGGCCTCGTGTGTTCCTGTATCTAACCAAGCAAATCCTCTTTCTAAAACATGAACCTGTAAATCACCTCTATGCAAATAAGCCAAGTTCACATCGGTAATTTCATATTCTAATCGAGCGGAGGGTTTAAGATTTCGGGCGATTTCAATCACGTCATTATCATAAAAATACAGACCTGTTACGGCGTAACTGGAAAGAAAATTTTTCGGTTTTTCAACAATGTGAGTGGCTTTGCGATTTTCATCAAAGAGCACAACGCCATAATCTTGTGGATTTTTCACTTCATAGCCAAACACAATCGCCCCTTCCTCTATTTGAGTACAGGAAGAGAGCAATTGAGAGAAATCGTGTCCATAGAAAATATTATCTCCCAAAACAAGAGCGACTGAATCTTCTCCTATAAAAGACTCGCCAATTAAAAAAGCCTGGGCAATTCCATCTGGGTTCGGTTGGCCTCGGTAAGATATATCTAATCCGAGATGGGATCCATCGCCAAAGAGGTTTTGAAAACGAGGAATGTCTTGTGGTGTTGAAATAATGAGAATCTCTCGGATATTTGCCATCATCAAAACAGATAACGGATAATAAATCATCGGCTTGTCATAGACTGGGAGTAATTGCTTACAGACTCCAAGCGTAATAGGATACAACCGAGTCCCCTTTCCCCCTGCTAAAATAATTCCTTTCATATATCCCGCGCTAAACTAAAATTGCACCCCTCTAGAACGAGCTGATCAATATACGTGATATAATAATCGTTGTTCAAAAAACGGGCGTCTTCAAGCATATACTGATGAAACGGAATCGTCGAATGAACCCCTCCAATATGAAATTCGCGCAAGGCTCTTTTTGCAATTGCAATCGCCTCTGCACGGTCCTTTCCCTTTACAATCAGCTTTGCAATCATTGAATCATAGTGAGGCGAGATCCGATAGCCTGAATAACATGCGCTATCTACACGGACATGAGGGCCTCCCGGAGGAATATAATGTTCTAAGGTGCCAGGGGAGGGGGCAAAATGATTCGAGGGATTTTCTGCATTAATCCTCAGCTGAATAATATGTCCCTTAAATTCAACATCCTTCTGCTTAATTTTGAGTTTTTCGCCCATCGCAATTTTAAGCTGCTCTTGAACGAGATCAATTCCCGTCAGCTCTTCCGTTACCGTATGCTCCACTTGAATGCGCGTATTCACTTCCATAAAATAAAAGTCTTTGTTCTCATCGAGCAGAAACTCGACAGTCCCAACAGAATGGTAATTAGCCGCTTTTGCAATGTTAACAGCAGCTTCTCCCATTTTCTTTCGCAACGATGGGCTCAAAATTGGGCTTGGAGCTTCTTCAATGAGTTTCTGACGACGACGCTGGATCGTACAGTCTCTTTCACCTAAGTAGAGATAATTACCATGTTTATCCCCAATAATTTGGACTTCAATATGGCGAGGATTGACAACCATTTTTTCCAGATAGACATCTGGATTATTAAAACTGACCTCCGCTTCCGCTCTGGCTGCGGTAAACTGGCGCACAAATTCATCGGAATCATAGGCAATCCGGATCCCTTTTCCACCGCCACCGGCGGATGCTTTAATGAAAATGGGAAAACCCAATCGCTTTGCTTCTTCCAATCCCTTTTTGACATCTTCTACAATTCCGTCTGAACCTGGAATCACAGGGCATTTAACACTTTTAGCGGTAGCTTTTGCTTTTGACTTATCTCCGAGCAGTGCGATTGTCTCGGGCGATGGGCCGATAAAATCGATTCCACAGCTCCGACAAATAGAAGCAAAATTAGCATTTTCGCTTAAAAAACCATAACCTGGGTGTAATGCATCAGCACCTGTAATTTCGGCAGCGGAAAGAATATTAGAAATTTTCAAATACGATTTTCGAGAAGGAGGTTCTCCAATACAAATCGCTTCATCTGCATGCAATACATGCAACGCTTCAGCGTCTGCCAAAGAATAAACGGCTACCGTTTGAAGTCCTAAATCGTGGCACGCTCGAATAATTCGAACAGCAATTTCTCCACGATTAGCAATGAGTACTTTACGTATTTTAGGCATGGTCATTATCAATCATTTAAGTGATACGGAAAATTTTAGTTCCAAATTCAACAGGATGGGCATTATCTACTAAAATTTCAGAGATAACACCACTCTTACCCGCCTTAACTTCATTCATAACCTTCATCGCTTCGATGATACAGACAACCGTATTCTCTTCGACGCGATCGCCTACTTTAATAAATGCTGAATCATCTGGGGAAGAGGAGACATAAAAAGTCCCGACCATTGGAGATGCGATGTAACGTCCCTCTTTCTCTTTGATCTCTTCTTGGGTGACAGCGCTCTTATGAGGGACCGCAGCTCTTGGTCCAGAATCCATTTCATGCATCGGGTGATGATGAAAAACAGGAGAATATCCTCCTGTAGACAGCGTGGAATGGGAAGGGGCTGGGTGCTCTTCATTCCTTTCTAAATGCAACTCATACCCTGCTTTTTCTTTGATAATGAGCTTCTTGATGCCTGCACGTTCCATTGCCGTCATCAGTTCTTTAATTTGCTTGAGTTCCACGTATCCTCTCCTCTAGACTCTTTGAATGTATTCATTTGTCTGGGTATCAACTTTAACAATATCTCCCGACTCTACAAACATCGGGACTTCTATTTTAGCGCCCGTTTCCAAAAAAGCTGTTTTTGTTGTACTCGCCACGTGTGCGGCCGTTCGCCCCTCTTCCGTTTTCACAACCATCAACTCCAGAAATTGAGGGAGCTCTACAGAAAATATAGAGCTTCCGTAAAACATCGCTTTGAGTTCTATTCCCTCTTTAAGATAATTTAACTTATCTCCAACAACGCTCGACGGCACAAGGATTTGATCCAAATTACCCACATCTAGAAAAAGGTAGTCTTTTCCTTCCAAATAAAGATATTCCAATTTTCTTTCCGCTAGTGAAACATCCTGAACGGCTTGATTGGATTTAAAGTTTTTTTCGACCGTTTCATCGCTAACCAAGTCTTTTAACTTTGTTTTGATGAAAGGAACCCCTTTGGCAACTGTAACCTTTACACAAGATTCTACTCGATAAATTCTTCCATCGATTGATAAGGTCATTCCAGGGCTTAATTGATTACTTGTCGTCATTCCTATTCCCTTTTAATATTAAAACGCAGAAAACGTTGTTAAACTAGGCATAATTTCTTTTATCTCTTTAAATCGAGAAACAACATAGTCCACATCATTTTTAAAACCTGTCGAATTCAAGCCTCTTCCCCATCGCATCTGGATTGTCTTAAAACCCAATTCTCTAGCAGGTGAAAGATCTACAGCAATTCGATCGCCACATACGACAACCTCTGATGAGGCATATCCCAATTCCTCAACAATCACTTGATAGTGAGGTTTTTTATTACGTTCTTCCGAAACAATAATCTTACTAAAAACTGAGGAATCAATACCAGCTTTTTTCAATTTTTCCATTTGTTGTATTTTTTTTCCAACCGTTACAAGCGCAAGATCATGCTCTTCTTGGAGCTCAGTTAATACTTCGATCACATTTTCAAGGGGAGAAAGAGGGATATCCGAAGAAATATTTTCATAAATTTCTTTAATACCGATCTGCAATAAAGATGCATCCGCATTTAAAATCTCTAAAAACTCCGCCAAAGAATGCTTGGAACTCTCTGAGGACATATCTAATCTCTTTAATAAATCCAGCCCCTCATTAAAATCTGGCAAAACAAGCCCCTCTCTAATCATTACACGCAGAGCGTCTTCCAATTTAAAAGGAGTAATACACCCCGAGGTGTCGACTAAGGTATCGTCTAAATCAAAGATGATTAACAATTTTCATTAACTCTTGTGCTAATTTTTTAGGATGATGACGGATTAAATTACGCTTAAGCAAATCTTTTTTAGGAAGCGCTTTTGATTCACCTAAAAGACAGGCATTAATAATCCGGTCCTCTTGTAAATCATTTTCAACAAGATCTCCCTCATCAGAATAGACCTCAATCAATTCCTGAGTCGGTTTTTGATTGTTAACTAAAACATAATCAAAAATATCCTTCCCAACAAACCTTTTCACTTCTTCTAAATAATGACTCACCTTAAATCCAGTCGTCTGACCTTTGCGATTCATAAGATTCACAACAAAAACCTTCTTTGAGTTAGAATTGCGTAAAGCTTCGCCGATTCCCTCTACGAGAAGGTTGGGAATTAATGAGGTATGCAATCCACCTGGACCCATCACAATTAAATCCGCATTCATAATTTCATTAATCGCATGGGGATTGGCTTTCGGAAATGGCTCCAAATAAATATTCTTGTACCCCTGGTCGATCTCCTGAGACAAGTAAACTTCTTTTTCCCCTTCTAAGAGCTTTCGATTGTTCAAAATCATTTTAAGGCGAACTTGGTGAGTTGTTACAGGAATGACCTTTCCCTTAATAAATAAAATTTTCCCGACCTCTTCAACGGCTTTTTCAAAGCTTCCTGTGACTTTTTCTAAAGCGGAAAGGAATAAATTACCAAAACTATGTCCCTCTAACCCCCCGTTTTCAAACCGGTAGCTCATTAAAGAGCGCATCATATTAGAAGAATTAGAAAGGGCCACCAAACACTGTCGCACATCGCCCGGAGGCAACACGCCCAGCTCATCCCTTAAAATGCCTGTACTTCCTCCATCATCTGCCATGGAAACGATTGCACTTAAATCGACATCATAGTTTTTTAAGCCATCCAAAACAGCAAAATTGCCCGTTCCGCCACCTATTACAACAACTTTTTTCATCCGACCTCTTTAAGCTTGGCAATCGCTTCTTTCATATTCGAAACGCTAAACAAATGGTTACCAGAAACCAAAACATTAGCCCCTGCTTTCACACACAACTTCGCTGTTTCGGCATTGATCCCGCCATCCACCTGTATATCAAAAGGAGGTAATTCTGGTCCTTTATAATCCGCGGGAAGGGAAATTCCCCCTTTCCGAAGATTGATTTTTTGACAAATATCTCGAAGAAGCTGAATTTTCTCCACCACCTCTGGCATAAACTCCTGTCCCCCAAAACCCGGGTGTACAGTCATCAGCAGAATTAAATCACACTTATCGAGATACTTAATCACTAAAGATTCCGATGTTTCTGGACAAATGGCAAGCCCTGCTTGAATATTACAGCGGCGTATAAAGTCCAACGTTTCAGCAACTGATTCCGTTGATTCCAAATGAATCGTAATCCGGTCAGCTCCTGCTGCAACAAATTGCTCAATATAATTAAACGGATTATAGATCATTAAGTGAACATCGAGAAAAAGATCTGTCGCGCGATTGATCGCAGCCACTGCCCTTGATCCCAATGTGAGGTTTGGAACAAAATGGCCATCCATAATATCGATATGAATTGCATTAGCTCCAGCTAATTCAATGCGCTTGGCTTCTTCAGCTAAGCGCCCAAAATCTCCAGACAAAATCGAAGGGGCTACTTGAATATAACGTTTATCCATTATTCTATATCCTTCCAGGTCGTATGTTTATATATAGGGAATTGCAAAACTCCATTTGGGACCAAATTCGCGCTTTTAACGTTGGATTCGGATTTTTCGCAAATCGCCTATGTCCAACAGGATATGTCAATTTGCGAAAAACCGAACCGACGTTAAAATCATCAAATTTGGTCTCCAAAGCTAAGTTATGCAATTCCCTCTATACCCAAGTTGTTTCAAAAATTGGTCGACAGGCGGGATTGAAAGCTGCCTGTCGACCAATT